>JBAUVX010000304.1:0-8605 GCA_049583465.1 Waddliaceae bacterium
GTGTTTTACACTAACAACCATGCTTTAAATGAGTGGTGAAACTAGTACCTGCGCATTATCAACCGAAATCGCAAAATCGCAATTCGCCCATGGCGTAGAAGAGCTAAAAAAGATCCAACAAATGAAGAAAAATGGCGAATATAAATTTACGGATAGGTTCATAGAAAGCGTAGCTGCTGCAGGAGTAAATAAAGAAGACAAGGGGAGGATGAGGATTTTTGCGGCAAAAAAAAGGTGCTCCGCTTTCATAAAATGGTCCCTTATGGTACATTATTGATAAAGTATTTCCTATGATAGGTTGCAAAAGGAGGAACGGGCATTCATGACAGCAGAAAAGAGGGTTAGAACCGGGTTGGGACAAGACAGTCATCGATTTCTTCCTGCCGATTCCTCAAAGCCATGCACGATTGCCGGAGTGATTTTTGATGATGTCCCGGGGTTTAATGCGAACTCTGATGGCGACGTTGTCTTTCATGCTATATGCAATGCCATTACCTCCTTAACGGGAGAATTGATCTTGGGAGCGATTGCCGACGATCTGTGTTTAAAAGACGGCATCACCGATAGCGAGGTCTATCTAAAAGAGGCATTAAAGACCCTCGGAAAACAGCAGATCACTCATGTTGCCATCTGTATTGAAGCAAAAAAACCCAAGTTCAAAGAACAATTAATGGAAATGCGCGCCAATGTTGCCCGCGTGTTAGGATTGAGAGTTTCTCAGGTAGGAATCACGGCAACTTCCGGAGAAGGTTTGACAGACTTTGGTTGCGGAGACGGCGTCCAAACCCTTGCCCTGGTGACTACCGTAGAAGAAGAAGAATAGTACACGTGGTATTCGGCCTTGTTTACCTCTTTGGCCAAATTTTCAACCGGCTTTTTGCTATCGATCCCACTGCAAGTTTTCTTCTTTTTATTTTTGGGATTGTTCTTCTTCTTTTCCGGTTGTGGGGTAGACTCTTCCAACAACCCCAACTTCGGTTTTCCAATCTCGCTGACCTGACTTCCGAAAAGAAAAGCCTCCGTCTCTCTCTTTCTTCTCTTCCTTCTTCTTTACTGCTTGCCGCCTTGATTCTCTTCTCTCTTGCCTTTATCGATCCTCATTTTTATGTGCAAAAGAAAGAAGAGGAGCAACCTCCCATTCAACAGGTTACCCTTCCTACGGAGGGTATCGCCATTTACCTTGTCTTAGACCAGTCCGGATCCATGGGAGAAGAAATTACCGCCCTCTCTCCTGAAGGGAAAAAGGTCAGAATGACCAAACTCGATCTGCTGAAGCAGGTGACAGAGGAATTTGTAAAAGGGAATCCCCAACTCGACTTGCAGGGAAGGCCTAACGATATGCTCGGCCTCGTCGCTTTTGCTAGAGGAGCGCAGATACTGTCCCCTTTGACTTTAGACCATCAAGCGATTCTCGATCAACTCTCTGCATTGCAAGTCATTACAGACCAGGAGCAAGATGGGACTGCGATCGGCTATGCGGTTTTTAAGGCTGCCAATCTCATCTCCGCAACACGGCATTATGCTGAAGAATTAGAAGGAGAAGAGAAACCTGCCTATCACATCGAAAATGCGATTATGATTCTCATTACCGACGGGATTCAGGCTCCTAACCCCTTGGATCAAGGAAAGGCTTTGCGCAGCATGGGGCTGTTAGACGCTGCAGAGTATGCCAAACAACAGGGAGTGCGGATGTACATGGTCAATGTCGAACCAAAAATTTCTTCGGAGGAGTTTGCCCCCTATCGAAATCAGATGAAAGAGGCGGCGGAGATGTCAGGGGGTAAATTTTATTTAATCGACAGCTCCTATGAACTCAAAGATATTTATGCCGACATCGATCGCTTAGAGAAAAGCATTCTGCCTGTGGAGACACAGTATGTTTCCCCACCCAAAAGCCGGCTGCCCCATCTCTATGATCGCATGTCGCTGTATCCCTATTTGATCGGACCGGGTCTTATCTCCCTTGTCCTTGCGGTGCTGCTCGAATCGGTGTTCATGCGGAGAGTTCCATGATTCCCCATGACCTCCATTATGCTTTTCCTCCCGCAGCCTATCTATTGCCTCTTGTTGTCCTGTTTTTCATTCTGTACTGGAGATTGTTTGTCTTTCGTCGAAGCATTTGGCAAAACTTTGGTTCCTCCACTATCTTGGCAAGCGTGCTCACGCAGCGATCGTTTTACAATTTTTGGGCAAAAACAGCGGCGCTATCTGCCGCTTGGGTGTTGGCAATTTTTGCTCTCATGCAGCCCAGAGGAAACGGACACTATCCGACACTGTTGGAGGTAGAACAAAAAAGGCCGGAAGATGATGCAAAAGAAGCCGTTGCGAGGAGGAAGGCGCACGATGTCATTTTCCTCATTGACGCTTCCGCTTCCATGAATGTCAAAGACACACGCCTTGGAGGGAGCCGCCTCGATGATGCAAAAGAGATCGCCGATGAAATCATCAGCCGTCTGAAAGGGGAGAGCGTTGCCCTCTGGGCTTTTACTTCAGAAACTACAAGACTTTCTCCCTTGACCCACGATTATCTTTTTGTTCGGCTGATGTTGAGGCAGCTGAACATCAACGAAGGAGATATTGCCGGAACAAATTTATTGGAAGCGTTGGCGGATATGCGCGAACAGTACTTTTCCATCTTTACACCAAAGCACAAAACGGTGATTGTCCTGACAGATGCAGGGGACACTCAGCTCGAAGAAAAAACGGGGGAAAAGCGTCAGGAGCTCATTAATGCCCTGCGCCATGTGATCCGCGATGCCGATGCTCATCAGCTACGCCTCTTTACCATAGGATTAGGAACAAAACAAGGGGGGCAAATTCCTAACGTGATGTTTAAGGGGCAGCCGGTTGTCTCCCGGTTAGATGAAGAGCTTCTGAAAGCATTGAGCCGTCAAGGAAGAGGCGGCTATTATTTTGCCAATGACTGGACGGCCATGGACCTGGCTAAAGATGTGATCGCAAAAATGGGAAAAGAAGAGCCTCCCTTAGAAAAATATCACGTAGTTGGAGAGGTAAGAGAACAAGAACATCTTGTCTATGATCTTTTCTATCAGATTCCCTTAGGGGTTGCCATGGTGCTATTAGGCTTCGTTATCTTCTTTCCCGACACGCGGGTACGAAAGGAAAAGCAATGATGCGGCGGGTCATGTCTCTCTTTTTGCCTTTTTTTTCTCTCTTAAACATCGCCATCTTTTGGAGAGGGGCAGAAGCTCAGGAGCTTTCTTCTCTTTTTCGACAAGCAGAAGCCCGTTTCCAAGCGAAAGACTATGCGCAAGCGCGTGAAATTTTTCAAACAATCGAAAGAGAAAATCTTGCCTCTTGGCAAAGGGCCCGGCTGCGATATAACATGGGCACGGTATGGCTAGCTGAAAAAAGATGGAACGAAGCACTGGAAACGTTTTCGACTATTCCCTTTTCTCCTGAAACAGCCCCTTTGCTTAGCCGGCGCCTTAAAACCAATATGGCGGCGGCATTTTTCCGCCAAGCTGCCGACATGAGGAGTCAAGACACTTTAACCCTTGAAGGCTATAGTCGGGCTCTATACCTGTATCGCGAGGCTTTGATCAACATTCGGGCAGCAGAAGAAGCGGACTGCATCTTGCAGACGATGGAAGGGAAAAAGAGCTGTCAACCTTCTTATGATTTAAATCAATGGGAACCGGCGATCAAGACAGAACTCGCTCGAACAACTCAAGCTTTTGGAGAGGCAAAAATTCGAGAGGCTTCATTGAGAGAGGGGCTGCCTTTTTTACTCTCAGATGTTAATCGGATCCTTGAGCATATCGATTTTTTAGCAACGATAACACTTAACGACAAACTCAAGAATCGTTATCGTGAGTTTATCCTCCATGGTGCAGAATCATGGCTTCCCTTATGGGATGCGCAAGAGAAAAAGAACAAAGAGGTGGAGAAGCCGAAAGCCTTTTTTGTCGAAGGACTCACAGCAATGGAAAACGATCAACCGGCTGACAGCCGCCGAGCATTATCGCAATCTGCGGAGGCCTTGTCTCAACTTATCCATACTCTCTGGGGGATGGACCCCTCTTTCGATCTTTTACGCGAACTTCTCACATTCTATTCTCGTGCTCTCGATCAAATTCCTCTTCAAGCGGGGGCATTGTATCAGTTGCAGACGGAACAGGAGCACATCCAAAACGCGATGGAATCCCGGGACATCGTCGGGGAAGAATTTTCTCTTTCGGATGAGAATTTGACAAAAAGCTTAAGACTCCTTCAGCAAGGAAAGCCTGTCGATGCCCGGTTCTATTTAGAAGAAGCCCGCCAATGGATCTACCGTCTTCTTCGAAAAACAGTCGTCAAGCCAAAACCTGATGAGATATTAGAACATGCCATCCAGGAGCAGTCGCATGCTCTTGCACTGAATCGTCTGAGTCAAGAAATGACCGCCGATCAAGAAGAGACAGCGCAACACATCCTGCAATCACAGGAGAACACCCTCGGCATTGTTGCCCCATTTCTTGATGCCGTGATCGAGATGGAAAAAGAAGACTATCCCGTCCGTTGCCAAGATCAGCCGTGGAATGTGACGATTCCTCTTTTTATTCAAGGGCTGTTGTCTGCAGAAGATTCGAAGGAAACTTTGGAGGCAACGAACAAGGCGGCAGAGGCGATGTCGAGCCAAGAAGAGGCGGTCAGATACTGGAAAGAAGCTCTGGAGAATATGCGCCATCCCAGGGAAGAAGAAAAAGAAGAAGAGGCCCCTCCTCAGGAAGGGCCGGCACCGGAACCTGAAGAGGCTCCTGTGCAAGATGTGCTGCGCCTCTTGCAACAGATGGAGAGGGAAGATCGAGGTCTTCGTCCGGAAGGGGTGACGGTACCGAAGGAAGGGGAGCGTCCATGGTAATGATTTACGCCTTTTTCCTCGCCTTTCTTCCCTCGGTCATCGTCGGTCTGCAAGATGTGCAGGTAACGGCAGGAATCGATCAGCCGGGCATCGTCAATCAACCCGTTAAAGGGACCATTACCGTCACTCACGATAAGAACTTAGAAATCGATCCGCAGAGTTTTCAACTGGAGGGAAAACCTCTAGAAGTGGAATTTTTGAAAACTGTTCAAATTTCTCCCGATTCTCCTCTGATCCTCTCCCTTTACACTTTCAGCATGGAACCGCGGCCTGCGGGATTGCATATGCTTCCTAGCGTCAGCGTGACGATCGGGGGAAAAACCTATCAATCGATTTCTTCCGGCTATGAGGTCAAGGGTCAAACTCAAACCCCGGGGCGGCCAACGCGGCCTTCTGCCCGCCCGGCAGCCCCCGCGGCAACGAGGGGGATTGTCTTAGACCTTGAAACTCTTCTTGAAGGAGACACGACCCTCTATCCCGGACAGCAGATCACCGTCGGTTATCGCTATATTTTCAATTACAGCGTTGACTTGAGAAGGGAAGAGATACCCCTCCTTTATGCAGAAGGGTTTCGCAAAATCGGCAGTGTAGAAAAAAAACCCTACACGATCGGGGATCTGAATTATTTGGACATTACCCAAAAAATTGAAGCCTTAAAACCGGGGGACTATCGCTTTGCACCCGGGGTGGTTGCAGGACGGGCCTATCGCACGGATAGATTCGGCAGAAGACAACTTGCAAAAACCGACAGCTCCGGGCAATCGACACCCGTGACATTGACGGTTCTCCCTTTTCCGGAAAAAGATCGCCCCCCCTCTTTTCACGGTGCTATCGGCCAATCGCTGCAAATGAACGTTTCTCTGTTAACGCCGGATCAAGTGAATGTAGGAGATAAGATCGTGTTGCAGATAATTATCTCCGGGGAAGGGCAGCTTTCCAATTTGCCGATGCCCGACGTGTGCTGTCAGCCGGGGTTTAGCGGTTTCTTTCGTTTGAGCGACTTGCCTCCCAAAGAGGACATTGAGGGCGGCACAAAAACGTTTACTGTCGAGATGAGGCCTCTTAATGATCGCATCAAAGCCATTCCCTCTTTAGCCTTTTCCTATTTCAACCCGATCAATCAGTCCTACACAACTGTAAGGAGCGACCCCATCCCTCTTTCCATCACCCCTTTTAAAAGACAGCCGTCCGATGTACCGGCACCGGGGCAAGAACAGCTGCCCATTGAGGATATCGGCGAGGAGACGATCCAAATGCCGCCGGCCGGGGCCATTGAAATCGAAGGGAACATCCCGCTAACGTTATCAGACCTTAAAAACAGGCCTTTCGGAACCTGGTGGGTCCTTCTCATCATCCCTGCCGGCCTCGCTGCTTTCTTTTTTCAGATTCAATTCAAGCACTATCTTGAAGCAAAGAGGCAGCTCGTCAAGCCGAAGCAAAGCGGTGATCTTTTTCGGGAAGCATTGAGGGAAAAACCGGGTTCTTCGTCATTTTTCCAGTTGTTGAGAGAGGCTTTTCTCCTACGTTTAGTGGAAAAAGGCGAAATCAACTCTGTCGACGTCCCCCTTGATAAGCTTCCTCAGACAGAAATCTCCGAACGTGTCCGAGCGTTTCTTCAAAACATTGAAGAGAGGAGATTTTCAGGGAAAGAGGGGCAATTTGGAGAAGAGTTTTTTCAGGAGGCTCGGGGGCTATTTGAGGAGCTACAGTCATGAATTTAACAAACGTCCGGACTGAGATATCATGAAACGGACGATATTGCTTGCATTCTTCTTTTTCATTGGCTCTCTTGCCTATTTTCTTTTCATTGCGAAAACAACAAAAAATCCTGAGTACCAACTGAAAGAGGCCTATAGGGAGTACGTCAAAGGGGAAAAGGCGGGAACAGCAGGGGAGAGACGCGCGGCGTTTAATCGTGCTTTAAGCCTTTACACCGACCTCGAAAGAGAACCCCCCCCCGCATTTGGCAATGGAAAGCTCTATTATAACATTGCGAACAGCTATTTCCAATTAGGGCAATACCCTTGGGCTGTTTACTATTATTATCGAGCACTTGCTTTGATGCCCCGCAACGACAAGGTTGTTCACAATCTTTCTGTGGCCTTAAATAAGTTGGATCTGAGAGCAGGAGAAGAGCAGTTGATCTTTTCCCGCATTTTTCCCTTTCATCATTATCTCTCTCTTCCCGAGCGTTTGCAAGTGTTCTTCGGATTAGGCCTCTTGACTCTTGTATTGGGCTCTTTGTATCTGTGGAGTCGAAGAAGTTGGTTAAGAAAAACCGCGATATTGACTGCTGTGTTGACAGGGGTGATGCTTCTCAGTTTAGGCTACAGCCACTATATTGCCCCTATTGAAGGGGTGATCATCCGATCCACTGCTCTTTATCGCGATGCCGGAGAGCAATATGCCAAAGTCAGAGATGCCCCTATTTTATCCGGGAGCCGCGTGGAAGTTCTCGATGTTTTGCGGGAAGGCCGGTGGCTCAAAGTGATGACAGAAAAAGGAGATCTTGGCTATATTCCCCATGATTCCATTCGCATCCTTTAGCTCGTTGACAACATCGCGTTTAGGGTGCCGTCTCTTCAAGAGAGCGGGCAGGACGACGGTCTAAAAAAGACAGTTGCCGGAAGTAGGCTGCAACCCTAACAGGTTCACACTGTTGCGTATTGCCGGGTTGGATTTGCTATCTGATACCGTTCTGCCACATTTTCCCAGTTCACAATATCCCAAATGGCTTTGACGTAATCAGCTCGCACATTGCGATATTGCAGGTAATAAGCGTGTTCCCACACGTCAATCCCCAATAAAGGAATCAGCCCCTTCGTTGCTAAAGGATCTTGATTCATACAGGTTTCAAGGGCTAAACGGTTGGTTTCTTTGTTGAATCCTAGCCATCCCCAACCGGACCCCGGAATTGCAACTGTCTTTGCTGAAAATTTTTCGATCAGCTTGTTGAGTGTTCCAAATTCCTTATTGATCGCATCGGCTAATGCACCTTCAGGTGCTCGCCCCCCTGCTTGGTTTTTCGGAGCAAGATTTGTCCAGAAGATGGTGTGATTGATGTAGCCGCCCCCGTTGAATCGGATGCCGGGCTGCAGGGCGATCATTTTTTCGATATCTTGCCGGCTTTCAGCTTCTTGGTATTGCTTGAGGAGTTTATTGAGGTTTTGAATGTAGGTTTTGTGGTGCTTGTGATAATGGAGTTCCATAATGTCTCGACTGATCACCGGTTCGAGATCTTCGAGGCCGTAAGGTAGTTCGGGAAGTTGAAATTCTGTTGCCATAACCTTATCTCCTTATTTATCTGGGTTAATTCAAATCTTAGCAGGAATGATAACAAAAGCAAAATAAAAAAATCGTTTGCCACTCTATTCCTTGGCCTCCTAGCTATTTCCATCTAATGGGTCCATCCAAAGAGGAATAGAACTAGAGCCGTTCACTACTTAAAATCATGGCAAATTGCTGCCACCAAACCGAGGTGATCCAGTGCTGTTGTTTGAATTTGTCCTTCTGAAACCTCCGACATACGTACTCCTTTTGTGAAAAGGAATATTCTAATCAAACCACCTTATCTAATTCAAAATTTTTTAGTCGCAGGTCTAGGAATGTAGGATCAATTAACGCCATGGGCGAATTGCGATTTTGCGATTTCGGTTGATAATGCGCAGGTACTAGTTTCACCACTCATTTAAAGCATGGTTGTTAGTGTAAAACACAGAGACACAGAGAGCACAGAGAGAA
>JBAUVX010000305.1:0-8234 GCA_049583465.1 Waddliaceae bacterium
AAGGTTCGAGCTCGAAATCTTTGGCATCAGGCTTCTCGATTTTGGAGAAAATTGCTAGCTCATACGGTGTGTGTCAAACTGAATATGGAATTAGGCAACGAGCCTTTACAGTTTGAAGGTCTCATAACACATTAACAATTCGCCCATGGGGTATATTTTGTACTTAGCATCAACTCGACTTGCAAAATTAAGCATCTTCGTCGCAGGTCACTGGACCTGGACATCGCTAAGGCTTTTGGTATGGAAGGGGCTCATGAACCTATCTCACTAAACCATTTTTGCCGATTTCTTGCCTCTTGGGCTGATTTTGCGCTCAATTTCTAGCAATATGGCTTGCCTTTCTAGTTCTTTCTCGCTCACGTGTAAATCTCCCAATGTTTTGTACTCCTGAGGTTAAAATTTTCCTAAGGGGGGCATTTTAACCCACATTCCGCATGTTGCGGGAGGTGGATTTTAACATAGTTTTAGGGAGGACATTTTTACTTTGCCTTGACACGACAAAATTTTAACTCGCGCAAAAAGACTGCACTTGTTATAATTTTCTCATTATATGATGTAATAGGAAATCGATTCTAATGCAGCAGAGATTAATCCCCGCCATTTTTTTCAAGACGTTAGCTGCACGCCGCGGCAGCTTATTCTACGACCTTAGCCTCGCTTTCTTTACTTTCCTCAGCCGTTAGGCTGATCTGTTTTTCTTTCCTACACCCACTTATTTTATTGATATTTTTATCCCCGAAACAAGGAGAGTCTTTCATGCAAAATGCTGAGGTAAATTGTTGGAGCAGGCAATCAGGCTACATCTGGTCGTTGATGGGATCAGCTGTCGGCTTTGCTAATGTCATTGCTTTTAGCGCACAGTGCTACAGAAACGGAGGCGGAGCGTTTTTACTTCCCTTCTTCGTTGCAATGTGTGTCCTGGGGCTGCCTATGCTTTATTTAGAGGCGCTCATCGGGCACCGTTGGAAAAAGGCTCTCGTCTCCTCTTACGGAAAGGTCTCCGGAAATGGGCCCAAAACCCTAGGTTGGTTGGCCGTCATCGCCTGTCTGACTATCGGGGGTTTTTACGTTGTCTTAACGGGATACTCTTTAGCTTATCTATTTTTCTCCGGAGGCGGTTGCATTGCTAGCGATACCGAAACGTTTTTTCAACAGGATTTTTTGCATCTCACAGAAAGCCTTAACACGCTGGGCGGCATCTCTTGGGTTCCTTTTTTGGCTGCTTTAGTTGTCCTGTGCGTGACTGCCTATGTGCTTTTTCGGGGGATACGGGAAGGGATCGAGCGCACCTGCTCCCTTTTTTTGCCAATCTTGGTGGTGTTGATGCTCTCCATGGCGATTGGCTCGGCTTTTCTTCCCGGAGCCATGGATGGCTGGATGCATTTTTTAAAACCCGATTTTAGCCGATTGTCCGATGTCGGTTTATGGCGTGATGTCTTTGGGCATCTGTTCTTTAGCTTTTCCCTGGGTTTGGGGATCGTCGTCGGTTATTCTAGGTATACAGATCAACATGTGGATCTGGTGAAAGCAATGCGATGGGTAGCATTCGGCGATTTTGCGATCTCTTTTATTGCCGGATTGGCAATCTTTGGAGGGATCGGTTATATGAGCCAATCGAGCGGGGTCCCTTTTGAAGAGATCGTCAGCAGCGATTCCATCTTTCAAATTGGATTTGTCGTCTTTCCAAAGCTCATTCAGCTCTTCGGTCCTGTGTTTTCCCGGATAGTGGGTGTACTCTTTTTCTTCTCCGTCTTTGTTGCAGGAATTACCGGGGTCTTTTCCATTGTAGAGTCCGTTGTCGGCAATTTGGAGTGTGAATTCGGCTGGCGCCGCCGTGATTCGGTGACGATCACCTTGCTGGCAATAGGAGGGCTCTCTCTATTGTTTTGCATGGGTGCCGGCCTCCATCTTGTCGACGCAATTGTCCCGATGGTCATGGGAGTCAACATGCTCATCGGAGGGATAGCGCAAATACTGATTTTCGCTTGGAAGAGCAAAGAGATAAGGATGGCCCCTCTATGGAATCGAGACTGGCAGACGCGAGCCGGCTTTTGGTTTCTTTCCGTCGTTGTTCCTGCGATTCTCTTCGTCATCCTCATCGGATGCGTTTATGCCGACTTTCAAGCTGCTGATCAGGCCGTGTTGATTCGGTGGGGATGGTTGATGTTTGCCTTTCTCATTGGCTGGTGTTGTGTGAAACGGCGTTGCAAAAATGAGATCAATTCTGTCATTGATCTTGCCTAGCTTTAAAGTTATACTTGATGGGATGAAGGTTGCGCTTATTGGATATGGGAAAATGGGGCAAACCGTTGAAGCAATAGCTCCTACTGTACAGGTCGACGTTGTCGCACGCCTCCGTTCGAAGTCGACGGAAGTCGATTGGAGGGCGATAGAAAAGGCCGATGCCTGCATTGATTTTAGCCATCCCGATGCTGTTGTCGGACATATTGAAAGAGCGGCTCGCTTTCAGATACCAATGGTCATCGGGACGACGGGATGGTATCGACACATGGACAAGGTGAAGGCAATGGTAAACGACTATGGCCTTGGCATCATCTATGCGCAAAATTTTTCCTTGGGGATGAATCTTTTTATTCGGGTCGTCGCTGAAGCGGCAAGGCTCTTAAATCGTTTCGATGGCTATGATGTTGCCGTCTCCGAAATGCATCATCGCCGCAAAGTCGACAGCCCTTCGGGTACTGCTTATGCGATCGCAGAAGCATTAATGAGAAACATGAGTCGAAAACATACGATCCATGACAACTGCAACGAGAGAAAACAACCTGATGCCTTGCACATTTCTAGCTTGCGTGTCGGATCCGTTCCGGGAACCCACACAGTAATCTTTGATTCACTCCATGAGACAATGACACTCACTCATCAAGCTCACGATTCTTCAGCTTGGGCGGAGGGTGCTTTGGAAGCGGCAAAGTGGATTCAAAACAAAAAAGGTTTTTTTGATATGAATGCAATGATGGAGGAATTCTCATGGAACAGCCAAGACTTGTGACAGCTCTTATCACACCTTTTTTGCATGGACAAGTGGATATCGAAGGGCTCAAAACCCACATTGCCTATCAAATTGACAATGGTGTAGAGGGGATTCTTGTTTTAGGGACGACAGGTGAATCACCCACATTGACAAGAGAGGAGCGGAAAGTCGTCATTGCATCAGCTGTCGACGCCGTCAATAAACGAGTTCCCGTTTTTGTTGGGACGGGGACAAATGCAACACAATCGACAATCGAGTTAACCAATGAAGCACATGACTTAGGAGCCGACGCTGCCCTCGTTGTGACACCTTATTACAACTGTCCCATGCAAGAGGGGATCTATGAACATTTTGCCGCGCTTTCCCGCGCAGCAAACATTCCAATCTGCATCTACAACATTCCCAAGCGAGCTGCTTGTACGATGACTGTTGAAACGGTACTAAAAATTGCCCAATTGCCTCGTATCATTGGAATCAAACAATCCTCCGGGGATTTGAATCAAGCTGCCTCGCTCATGCATGGGATATCTTCCCAACGGGAACAGTTTATGCTATGGAGCGGAGAGGATACTCTGATCCTGCCGATGATGGCCCTTGGAGGAGGGGGGGTGATTTCGGTGGCAAGCAATCTCGTTCCCGGTGAAATGAGGACGATCGTCGATGCGGCATCCGTTGGGGATTTTCATGCGGCTCGTCAGGATTTTTTTGCCCTCCTGCCCTTGTTGAACGCCTTGTGTCTCGAAACGAATCCCATTCCCATTAAAGCGGCTATGGATATCTGTGCCATGCCTTCCGGCCCTTGCCGATCGCCGCTGGGAAGCATGTCGGAGGAAAATCGCCGCCGGTTGCGAGAGACGCTCAATGCATGCGGCATCGTCTCTCTTCAAGTTAGGAGCTAAATCGCGCTAATGGTGGAAAGAAACCCTGACATTGCACGCCTTAAAGAAGATTATTTATTTGTGGAGATCGCTCGTCGTCGGGACAAGGTGTTAGCGGATCAACCGCATGCTCAGCTCATTAACCTTGGCATAGGGGACACGACAGAGCCCATCCCGCATGTGATCGTCGAAGCCTTTGCAGAAAAAGCTCAAAAATTAGGAACGTTTGAGGGATATACGGGATACAGCGATCCTTTAGGCCATCCTGTATTGCTTAGGAAGATTGGAGCAAGCATCTACAGCGATCGTGTCTCGGCCGACGACATTTTTATTTCAGATGGAGCAAAGTGCGATTCGGGGCGTTTGCAGCTTCTTTTTGGACGTCACTGTTCCATGACAATTCAAGACCCTTCCTATCCTGTTTACATTGCCGGGGGCGTGATGACAGGAAAAACGGGGGAATGGAGGGAAAATCCGGGTCGATACCGGGGAATTGTCTATATGCCTTGCAGCTCGGAAAATGCCTTTTTGCCTGATTTAGAGACGCTGCCTCGGACAGATCTGATTTATATTTGTTCCCCCAACAATCCAACAGGTGCTGTCCTGACCCGTCAACAATTGGAAAGACTTGTCGATCATGCCCATCAAAGAGGTTCATTGATTATTTTTGATTCAGCCTATGCGGCTTTCATTCGCGATCCTTCTTTGCCTCGATCCATTTATGAGATCGACGGTGCCGAGAAGGTTGCAATTGAAATAGGCTCCTTTTCTAAATCTGTGGGATTTACAGGGGTTCGATTGGGGTGGACGGTGGTGCCGCAACAGCTCTGTTTTGCCGATGGATATTCTGTACAAAAAGATTGGATCAAAATTGTCACCACATTTTTTAATGGGGCGTCAAATCTCGCTCAAGCAGGGGGAATCGCCTCCCTCTCTGATGATGGCCTTTCTCAATCTCGGAAGTTATGCGATTATTACCTGGAAAATGCCAAAATTCTTCGTCGTGCGGTCGAGTCTAAGGGTTATGCGTGTTTCGGGGGGGATCACGCTCCCTATCTTTGGGTGGATGTCAATGGCCAAAGCTCTTGGGATCTCTTTGATCGCATGCTCTGCCATGCACACATTGTGACAACCCCCGGAGTGGGATTTGGACCGGCGGGTGAAGGGTTTTTGCGTTTAAGCGCATTTGGGAGGCGAGAGCATATCATCGAGGCTGGAAAACGCCTCGGTAAAGTCCTCCAATTTTAGGGGTCAAACGTTCGCTGTGTTTGCGGCGAGCAGTTTTTCCGCACAACTTGTGTAAAAATATTTTTTTAATTCTTGGTGCCCGGCTTCATCACATTCTGCCTAGAATTAAATGCTTGCAAGCACTACACTCACGTTAAGAAACATTTTTTTCTATTGGGTAAAACGGTGTCATGAAAGTTAAATTTTGGATCGGTCTTTTTTTGTGCATTCTCATCGCCGCCCTCGTGGGGATTGGTGCGATGAGGGAAAAAGCGCGAGTCCCTCGAAAGGAAGCGACCCCGTCAACGAAAGAGGCAAACGCTCAGGCACTGGAAGCATTGCCTTTTGCAGATAAGCAAGATTTTGTGAATGCAAAGCGAGGGTTTATTGCACCACTGCCAAACAGAGGGGTCATCAAAGATGATCAGGGGAGAGTCGTTTGGGATGCCAACCGGTACCGTTTTTTAGCAGAAGACTCAGAGGCTCCTGACACGGTCCATCCCGGCTTGTGGCGTCAGGGGCAGTTGTTAACCCATGCCGGCCTCTATAAAGTCGTCGATGGAATTTACCAGGTACGGGGCGCGGATCTGTCGAATATGACTATCATCGAAGGCAATAGCGGCATCATCGTCGTCGATCCTTTGTTGAGCAAGAGTACAGCTCAAGCAGCCCTTAAACTGTATTATCAACACCGCCCGGAAAAACCCGTGGCGGCTGTGATTTATACACACAGTCATGCTGATCATTTTGGGGGCGTCAAAGGGGTCGTTTCCATCGAAGATGTCGAGTCAGGCAAGGTGCGCATTTACGCTCCTCAAGGATTTACGCAGGCAGCAATAACAGAAAATGTGATGGCCGGAACAAATATGAGCCGTCGTTCAACCTATATGTACGGCACTCTCCTTCCAACAGATCCAAAAGGACAGGTATCAGCAGGCCTTGGACTTAACCTCTCTTCGGGGGAAGTCACCTTTATTGAACCGACTGATGAAATCAAGAAGCCTGTCGAAGAGGTCGACATCGATGGAATCAAGTTCGTCTTTATGTTAGCGCCGAACACCGAGGCTCCCGCAGAGATGCTTTTCTATTTACCGCAATTCCAAGCGTTAGGCGCAGCAGAAGATGCTGTCCACACCTTCCACAATCTTTATACCTTGCGCGGGGCTAAAGTTCGCGATTCCGCTTCTTGGGCACACTATCTGAATAAGGCAATTGATCGATTCGGCAAGTCAAGCGAGGTCGTCTTCGCTCAGCATCATTGGCCCATTTGGGGTCAGGATCAAGTGATGGAATTTCTCGAAAAACAGCGAGATCTTTACAAGTACGTGCACGATCAGACCCTAAGGCTTGCTAATCACGGCTATAACATGATCGAAGCTGCCGAAATAATGACTCTTCCCGATAGTCTGAGCAAAGAATGGTACAATCGCGGTTACTACGGAAGCCTCAATCACAACACCAAAGCTGTTTGGAACTTCTATCTCGGCTGGTTCAATAGCAACCCGGCAAACCTTCATCCGCTGCCTCCCGTAGAAGCAGGCAAGAGATATGTTGAGATCATAGGAGGGGAGGATAAGGTTCTTGAAAAGGCAAATGAGGCCTATGACAATGGGGATTATCGTTGGGTTGCAGAGATTGTCAATCATGTCGTTTTCGCAAATCCGGCAAATCAAGAAGCTCGCGATCTCTTAGCCGATGCCTATGAACAGCTCGGCTATCAAAGTGAAAATGGGACCTGGCGGAACCATTACTTGATGGGTGCCATGGAGTTGCGCGAAGGAATTGAGAGACGGCCCACTGCCAATACGGTGAGCAGAGACGTTCTCAACGCCATTCCTCCGGACATCCTTTTTGAATATTTGGCCATTCGGCTCAATGGCCCAAAAGCCGCGGGCCATGTCATCAAGCTCAATCTCAATGTTCCCGACGTCGACGAGCAGCACGTGTTATTCGTGAAGAATGGCGTCTTGCATCATGTTTCCAATCAACAGGCAGACGATGCTGATGCAACGATCACAATAACGCGGAGTAAGTTGAATGAGATTTTTGGCGGTGAGACAACAATTGCCAAAGAAATCTCATCAGGAGATGTCGAAGTGACCGGTAACAGTGAAAAAATCACCCGCTTTTTTCAGCTGCTTGACACCTTTGATTTTTGGTGGAACGTTGTAACGCCTCGGTCATTTTCGAGAAACACAAATCATTGAAGTACAGCTTCTTACGTTAATGTCTCGCTTCCGTTGAAATAAAATATCTCCTTCAATACGATTAGAGGTATGAGCGGGCTTTTCCTTATCTTAGTGCCAATTTTGCTGGCTGATATGGTAAATCCTATCTTGTTTGCCGGGGTTGTCTATGGGCTTGGCTCAAGACGCTGGGCGGTCAATACCTGGATCATTCTCATTAGTTTCTCCCTATCGTATTTTCTTGCCGGCTTGATCATAGCCCTCGGACTAGAGGGATTTTCTCAAAAATATCATATTCCTGAAGTTTTTGACTATGTTCTGGAGTTTTTTGTCGCCCTCCTGCTCTTTTATTTTGCTTGGAGGATGTATCGTTCTGGTTATCAGCATCCTGAGAAGAAATTGACCGGGGGGAAGGCCATGCGTGCCTGGGATGCTTGGAAAATGGGCTTTCAGATCAATTTAATTGGCCTGCCTTTTGCTTTGCCCTATCTTGCAGCCATTGATCAGATTTTGAAAGCTGACTTGCATTTCATCACTGTGATTTGTATCTTGTTCTTGTACAATGCCGGGTATATTCTCCCCTTTGCCGCGATGCTTGGGATACGGTGGCTATATCAGGAGCAGAGTCAGGACATTTTCGACCGCATCAACGTGTGGATTGATCGTGTATCGGAAAAGTATTTACCTATCATTTTCGCCATTCTTGGGTTGTTGCTCATCGAAGATTGCGTGAGTTATTTTTTAGGGTATCGAGAGTACTCATTTTTAAGTTTGAATCCGGGGTTATAAACCCGGGAGGCTCTTGCATACATATTCACGCCATGGGCGAATTGCGATTTCGGTTGATAATGCGCAGGTACTAGTTTCACCACTCATTTAAAGCATGGTTGTTAGTGTAAAACACAGAGACACAGAGAGCACAGAGAGAAAGGACGGGGGCAGTTCTAAGCT
>JBAUVX010000306.1:0-2086 GCA_049583465.1 Waddliaceae bacterium
TTCTCTCTGTGCTCTCTGTGTCTCTGTGTTTTACACTAACAACCATGCTTTAAATGAGTGGTGAAACTAGTACCTGCGCATTATCAACCGAAATCGCAAAATCGCAATTCGCCCATGGCGTTAATTCAAAATTTTTTAGTCGCAGGTCTAGGAATGTAGGTTTAGAAATTCGCTTTACTGATAAATCCTCAAAATGCAGCCTTGCCCTGCGGAGCAGGTGCGGAATGTGGGTTAAAGGAAATTTCTGATTGATTTATATTTTTAAATGCTTAATATTTATTTTCAAATACAATTTTAAGACTCTTACGATGTCGAGGTTGAAAAAAATTAAAATCCATGACTTATCGGAGAAAATTAAATGACCCAACATATCTCTAGTTCGAGTTACAATAGCCAATTAACGGAATTCCATCCAAGGCAAATAGGTGAACATCAACACCCTGCAGTTGAACAACAAGTTTCCTCGGCTGGGCTTTCCAGATTCTCATCCTTGCTCCAACCTCAAATGCATTCCAATAGAGCACTCTCCACCATATCGGCGTGTACACATACTCCTACTCCTACGATAAATCCGAATGACCCCTCTATTTTACAGCTCTTCATCAATTCATTGTCAATAATCCAACATCAGGACCAGCAAATCCGTAACCAACAGGTGGAAATCAATCGTCAGCAGGCGAGCATCCTTGCCTTGGAGAAGAAAATCGCTAATGAACAGGACAAGCAAATAGATACACATAAAAGAAAGTCTGACAGTTCTGAACCGGAATATGAAACGCTTAATACTGAAAGTCAACAAACACGCAAACGAAGAAAAAAAGAAGAGTCGAGGTCTTCGTTTGAAATAGACCGGTTTGCGAAAGACGAAAAAGGTAATCTTACATTATCTGACAGTTACTTAAGATTGATTTCACCTCCATCTACTGATTCCAAAGATAGGACATCGCCGTCGGATAGATCCAAACAGCGATCAGCGAGTAGGGCTGCTCCAGCTGATGATTCAGCAACAAATGATTTTTGCTGCATGAAAAGAGTTTTTAAGATGCTGATAAGAGAGAACAATTTACAGGAAATAAAAAGAAGGTTGAGCACATTACCAGATCAAAGCAAATTAAGGTTGCTAGCTGAAAACCAATTTCAAAGCACATCATTTTTGCATGAAGCATTATTTTTAGAAGGAGAAGACACACTCAAGATGATGAGGTTCTTCCTAGAACAGAACCCTAAACTGATTAACGGGACCAATTCACAGGGAGCGACAATTCTGTTCACCGCCACGTCAAAAAAGAGAATCGATGTAATAGAAATGATTTTGAGATTTAAGAAGATTAATGTGGATGTAAATAGGCCCAATAATTCTGGATTTTCACCTTTTTTCCAAGCAGTAAGAAAAAGAAGCGATAGGGCTGTAAAGTTATTATTAGAAGCCGGAGCAGATGTAAATCAACCACTGCAGGCAACACAAAATAGTTTGAAAAATAGAGACCTCCCCAATTGCCCGGCCATCTTTTATGCCATACGCTATCTAAGTCCAACGTGTGCAATATCCACTTTATTATTAGAAAGCTCTGATTTAAATCTTGATACTCTTTATAAGCCGCGCGTGTATGGAAAGAGAAAGGAAATCACCCCTCTAGGTTATGCAAAGTTATTGAAGAGACAGGAGTGGCACACTGCTCTACAAAAGGTTCCTTTGAAAAGAAACTTAAAAAACGTGAATTCGACGTAAGAAAATGAGTGTATTTTTGACCTTTTCCCTCCTGAATTTGCTTTGCTTCTTGGAAATAGCGCAAGACTATTCCCTACGAAGCTCATCAAAGCCGGGAGAACAAATTCTAAAAATCCACTTCATTCCTTACGTCGAATTCACGTTAAAAAAAGAAGGCTAACGCCATCTACCCTTATTGAATGAGTTTGCCAGAAATGGACACCGTTTCGACGAACAAAGCTTTCGGATAGACCCCACATTCCGCATGTTGCGCGGGCGATTTCTTCATCTTTTTAATTCTAAGTGGATTACAAAATCTCGATTGGTGACTACAGACCAAGCTTCGATTTTGTAACCCACTTAGAATCAAAAATCTAT
>JBAUVX010000307.1:0-7461 GCA_049583465.1 Waddliaceae bacterium
TAAACCATTTTTGCCGATTTCTTGCCTCTTGGGCTGATTTTGCGCTCAATTTTTCACTCAACTTTCATAAGTTGAGATCAAAATTCATCACAAAATCGGCTGAAAAGCGTTTAGTGAGATAGGTTCATAGGCGTTTAGCCTCTTCCTCTTATTAACCGCGAAGATTGTATATGCATCACCTAATAGAGCTGTGGGTTGTTTCAGGGTGCTTTAAAAAAATAACCTCAAAAAAATCACGCTTATGGAGGCGTGTGAAGGGCTTTTTTGAGTTCCATGTTGTGAATTCACGGGAGGCAATTTATCGAGCGATCATAGCCGTGTTATCGCGAAAGATGTCGAGCACTCAAAGACAGAGGATAGGTATTACTGCTTCAGGAAAGTAGATGGTGCAATAATAACCGTCCGGTTTAGGAGGGCTTGTTATGGCATCAATCACTTGCAGGCCGCTACTCCCATCCGCAACAAAGGCGGTTGCACCGATGATTGTGACGTCATAAGCTGCATCCGGAGTATCCACTGAACGATGATAGAAAGATCCGGAGCTAAAGCAGGCGGGATAAGCATAAGCTCGTCCGGCAACGGATCTCCGCTTGCCAACGTCGCATTCAATGTTAATCTCTGCCCTTTTGCATTAAATACGTTCAGTTCGGGATTTGAAAAGATAGGATGATTGCCTAGTGCTCTGTCAAGCTTAAATTAAGAGGTTGGGCCGCGCGAAAGCTCCCGGGGTTGAACGATCTGACAATACTACCCCTTTTACGATCGTTCAACCGCGGGGCTTTGGCGCAGCCCAACCCCTTAATTTAAGCTTGACAGATCACTAGATATCACCGAATGGATAAAGTCCTTGCTAAGCTCTAAAGAACTTGCCTTCGGCCTTACAGAAAAAATCTAGGCACTCAAAATCACCTGTAGCAGCAGTTTTCCACACAACTCCGAACAAATAGCAATTTACGGATAGTTTCATATACGCATTGAAGGCCGCACAGCCGGCCCTGAAAAAGTAAGGCTCCCGAGGACGGAAATTCTCTATTATGACAGCCATGGCTTTGACGTTGCTTGAAATGGATGCAATAGCTACAATTCTTTAGCATGCAGATTTATGCCTTTCACGGGTTTTTAGGACAACCGAAGGATTGGGAGTCTTTTGCCCAAACACATCCGCAACGACAGTGGCACTTGATTGATCTCTTTGATGAGAGGATATTTCGACCGACGGAAGGTTTTTGGCCTTCAGCCCGCCGCTTCAACGCCTCTGTAGAAACATCGGCGGCAAAAAAGGTGCTGTTAGGCTATTCTCTAGGAGGCCGTTTTGCCTTGCACGCTTTACTCGATCAACCCTGCCTCTGGGATGCCGCAGTCATTGTCTCCGCAAACCCCGGTCTTGCCAAGGAAGAGGAGAGAAAAAAGCGATGCGAGCATGATGACAGATGGGCTGATCGATTCTTATCGGAAGAGTCCTGGAATGACATCATGCATGATTGGGATTCTCAGGGCGTCTTTTCCCGGTCAGCTTCAATAGAGCGCCCCGAAGGGGACTTTTCCGGGGAAGCACTTGCCCATGTTTTAACAGGGTGGTCTCTCGGAAGGCAAGAAAATCTAAAGCCTGAAATCGAACGGCTCAACATTCCGATTCTCTGGATTGCAGGAGAATATGATCAAAAATTTTCCACCATCGCCCGCTCTCTGACCTTGTCCCATCCCTTTTCAAGGGTCTGGATTGCTCCTGATGCCGATCATCGTGTACCCTGGAAGCAAAGAAAATCCTTTCAACAACAAATGGAGATTTTTTTCAACAATGTTAGCAACACAACTCTGGCAAGAATGTAAACAGTACGAGGACATCACCCTCCATCGAACGGAAGATGGAATTGCAAAGGTGACGATCAACCGCCCTCATGTCCGCAACGCATTTCGCCCGGAAACGGTGAGGGAGATGCAGGATGCCTTTTCAATTTGCCGCTATGATGAAGCCATCGGCGTCGTCATCCTTACAGGAGAGGGGAATCAAGCCTTTTGCTCCGGTGGAGATCAACGGATTCGAGGAAAAGAGGGCTATGTCGATGAGAATGGCGTCTCGCACTTAAATGTCTTAGATCTGCAAAAACAGATCCGCTCATTGCCAAAACCTGTCGTCGCAATGGTCGCAGGCTATGCCATTGGCGGAGGCCATGTCCTTCACGTTGTGTGCGATTTGACCATTGCTGCCGAGAACGCACGCTTTGGCCAAGTAGGTCCTAAAGTCGGATCCTTTGACGGGGGTCTCGGCAGCAGCTACCTCGCCCGCATTGTCGGCCAAAAAAAAGCACGTGAAATGTGGTACCTCTGCCGTCAATATGATGCTCAAGAAGCGTTGTCTATGGGCCTTGTCAATGCCGTTGTCCCCTTGGAAGAGCTGGAAGCTGAAACACTGCGATGGTGCCGGGAAATGCTGCAGCACTCCCCCATGGCCCTCCGTTGTCTTAAAACGGCGATGAATGCCGATTGCGATGGACAAATGGGTTTGTTGGATCTCGCAGGAAACGCTACGCTCCTCTATTACATGACTGAGGAAGCACAAGAGGGAAAACAGGCCTTTTTAGAAAAAAGACAACCGGACTTTTCCCAGTTCAAGAGGTTTCCTTAGTGCGTCAAAGCCACTACCTTCCTCATTGGATGCCATGGTTCATGGCCGCGAGGCCAAAAACGTTGACAGCGGCTTTTGTTCCCATTGTTGCCG
This sequence comes from Waddliaceae bacterium, assembly GCA_049583465.1. GTDB lineage: Bacteria > Chlamydiota > Chlamydiia > Chlamydiales > Waddliaceae > JBAUVX01. The sequence continues at coordinate 2,720 of JBAUVX010000307.1, forward strand.
GCACGATGTTGGCGTATGCGGAAATAGGACAAATTAACAAAATTATCTTTTTCTCCGCCTTAGTCACCGCCCTTTTTATCCAAATGGGAACAAACCTGATCAACGATGCTCTTGATTTTAAAAAAGGGGCCGATACGGAAAAACGATTAGGGCCGCAGCGGGTGACGCAAATGGGATATCTCAAGATGCAAGAGGTATTTGCTTGGGGTGTTAGCTGCTTGGCTATCGCCATGATTTTCGGCATTCCCCTCATGATTCATGCAGGATGGCCATTGGCGGCAGTTCTTCTTCTCTCGGCGTGCTGCGGCTATTTCTATACGGGTGGACCTCTGCCTCTGGCCTATTGCGGCTTGGGAGATCTCTTTGTCTTGATTTTCTTTGGTGTGATTGCAACGGTTTTCGCCTATTTTCTTCAAACGGGATATTTTTCCCTGTTTGCCTTCTTAGCAGGAGGGCAAATTGGACTGCTGGCAATGGTCATGATCGGGATCAATAACTTGCGGGATGTTGTTGAAGACACCCAAGCCAACAAACGGACGCTGCCCGTCCGTTTTGGGAAGCGATTGGCAAAAGATCTGCTGGCTGCTACTGTTCTACTGCCTTTTTTTCTTAACCTCTTTTGGGTTCAACAAGGATTTTACGCCGCAGCGTGTTTGCCTTGGGCCGCCTTGCCCCTTGCAGTGTATCTCATCAAAGAAGTGAGGAATGCCGAACCGGGAATACGGTACAATCACTTCCTCGCTGTTTCGGCATGCCTGCACGCCTCTTTCGGCATCTTACTGTCTGCAGGATTGTATTTGAAATGAAGATTTTCTACTCGCTGTATTCTCTTGAAGGCAAGCCCTCTTTTACAGATCGAAGCGGAGCCTTGCTGCGGTTTGTGTTTGACGATGGCAGCATGGGTTATGCCGATTGCCATCCTTGGGTTGAATTGGGAGATTTGCCGTTATCAGAGCAGCTTTCTTGCCTACGTCAAGGGAAATGGACTCCTTTAACGCTTCAATCCAAAAAACATGCTCAAATCGATGCCTCGGGCCGTGTAGAACACAACAATCTGTTTGATGGACTGCACATTCCTTCCAGCCATTGGCTTTTAACCACCCCTATAGAAGAGATTCCGGAGGGGTTTTCATCTGTTAAGATAAAAGTCGGACGCCATTCCGAGGAAGAAATTCCGACACTGAGGGATTTGTTTCAGCAGCTTCCTCACTCGGTGAAGGTGAGGCTGGACTTTAATGCCAAACTGTCTCAGAAGAATTTTGTTGCCTATCTGGAAAAGATCCTTCAATGGAAAGAGCGCATCGATTTCATCGAAGATCCCTACCCTTATGATTGCCGGTCTTGGGAAGAGACACAACACAAGTTGGGAGTTGCCTTTGCCTGCGATCGTCAATCGGAAAAACACCAAGGGAATACACTCTCTCATCGAGTTTCTGTCGTCAAGCCTGCCGTGCAAGATGCCGGTGCTTTTTTCCCTACTCACGATTTAGTGGTCACCTCATATTTAGATCATCCCCTGGGGCAGCTTGCTGCTGCCTACCATGCTGCACTGATGCAAAAAACGTTTCCCGGGAAAGTGCTTCCTTGCGGCTTACTTTCACACTATGCCTATCAGACGAATGCATTTAGTGAACAAATGGGAAGAACAGAATCAGTTCTTCTTCCACCAAAAGGAACGGGATTTGGCTTTGATGATCTGCTTTTACAGCAGCAGTGGACATTGTTGGCATGCCAATAGACTGGAGCGCTAGGACCACGGAAATTTTTCTCAATCCACGCATTCCGTCAGAAAACAGGCAGGCCTCCTCTGCACATCTTCAAGACTATCCGCTCGATCGCCACATCTGGGTGGCAACATCGGGGACGACGAGTCGATTTAAGTTTGTCGCCTTAGGAAAAGAGGCCTTTTTATCCTCCGCCGAGGCGATGAATGCCTATTTGGGGAGCGACGCTTCCGATGTCTGGCTGCATGCTCTTCCCGATTTTCACGTCGGAGGCATTGCCATATGGGCACGGAGTTATCTCTCAGGGGCCCAAGTGGTCAAAGCCCCTCTCCGCTGGAATCCAGAGGCTTATGTCGATTCCGTCCATCAAAACCGGGCAACGCTGTCCTCTTTGGTCCCGACGCAGGTCTATGATTTAGTGTCACATCGATTACCCCCTCCACCCACTTTACGTGCTGTGATTGTTGGCGGGGGAGCCTTAGCAGAGCCGGTGTTTCATCAGGCGCAAGAGCTCGGCTGGCACCTATTTCCTAGCTACGGCTTAACAGAATGCGCGTCGACGGTCGCGGTAGCGAACAACTCGGGTGTTGCGGAGATACTGCCGCATGTTCAGGTTAACATTAATGCACAAGGGTATATTTGCCTCAAAGGGAGTTCTCTTTTGACTCTGTATGGGATTCAAAGAGGAAAGACAATCCATTTCATCGATCCAAAAGAGAATGGATGGTTGACGACGGAAGATAAAGGAGAGCTGGTTGATCAACAATTGCGCATTGGTGGACGTGCGGACGACTTTGTCAAAATCTTAGGAGAAAGTGTGAATCTCATCTCTCTGCAAAACACGCTGGATGAGTGTAAGTGTCAACTTGAGATCGCAAGAGATGCCGCATTGATCGCAGTTCCCTACCCTCGTGAAGGGAGTAGGATGCACTTAGTGATCGAGGGGAGGTCCTGTTCGGAAATTTCTGCACTCATCGAAGCTTACAACTTGCGTGTGATGCCTTATGAAAGCATTCAACGTGTGCATTCTGTCGAAAAGATCCCGCGGTCTCCTTTAGGAAAGCTCCAAAAAGCCGATTTATTTGTGAGAAATCTGAACGGCTTGCTATGAAAAAATTTCTGCTTTGCATACAGAATTAGCAGGATTTAGTCCAAACAGTCATTTGTTGGTTAAAGTGCTTGGTGAAGCAGGACCCCTGAAGCCAGATTTTCTCCATTAAATCAGGCTTAAAGTCGACAGTTCTAACGATTCAAGCCAAAAAATTAAGATGAAACGGGCTTAAAATTGACAAAAAGTCAATTTTAAGCCATAATGGGGTTAGTCTAAGCTATTTCTAGGTTTACTTTGAGTATGAATCGACAAACTCCATTTATCGGAAGGCAAAAAGAGCTTCGACGTCTTCAAGAATGCAGAGAAAATCGGATTTCTGATCTCGTCGTTATTACAGGCCGTCGTCGGATTGGAAAAACTCGTCTTGCTGAAGAATTTGGGAAATCGTTTGAACGAACTTTTCTTTTTACAGGACTACCACCTACAAAAGGCATTACAGCGCAAGTGCAGCGCGATCATTTTGCCCAACAGCTCTTGAAGCAAACCCGTCTACCTCCTCCATCTACAAAAGATTGGAATGATCTCTTCTGGCACACAGCTTACCATTGTGCCGAAGGGGATGTGTTACTCATCATTGACGAAATCTCCTGGATAGGAATGAAAGATCCAACCTTTTTAGGAAAGCTCAAAACAGCATGGGATCAAGATTTCAAAAAAAACTCCCAACTTGTTGTTATCCTGACAGGTTCTGTATCCAGTTGGATAGAAAAAAATATTCTCAATAGTACAGGTTTCGTTGGAAGAATTTCATTGGAGCTTACTCTCGATGAACTCCCTCTTTATCGATGCAATGAATTTTTTGGGAAAGAACATGGTAAAATTTCAGCCTTTGAGAAATTTAAAATGCTTTGCATTACTGGAGGGGTTCCTCGCTACCTTGAAGAGATAATCCCCTCGCGTTCATCAGAAGAAAATATTCAACGTCTTTGTTTTGAAAGTGGAGGTCTGCTTGTCAAGGAGTTCGAACGCATTTTCTCTGATCTTTTTTACAAGCGAAGTACTATCTATAAAAAGATCGTAGCTCATCTAGCGAGGGGAAGCTGCACGCGTATGCAACTTTGTAAAGGAACAGGTATTGCTAATTCGGGTCGTTTCACTGAATATCTTTATGATTTAGAAACCGCAGGGTTCATTTCAAAAGATGTCAGTTGGGAAATTAAAAGCAGGGAAGAGTCCAAAACAGCAACTTATAGACTCAAAGACAATTACTTACGTTTTTACCTGAAATATATTGAACCAAATCTCACGCGGATCAAGAGCAACCGCTACAAGACCGACCCGCAACAATGGACAGGAATTTTCGGATTTCAATTCGAAAACCTTGTTTTAAACAATCGAAATCAACTATTGAAACTTCTTCATATCGATCCTCAACGCGTAATTTGGGATAATCCCTACCTACAAAAAGCATCGGCCAGAAGAAGAGGTTGTCAAATAGACTACCTTGTGCAAACTAGGGATAGGTGCTTGTCTTTATGTGAAATCAAATTTTCCGGTAATCCTATCTCATCTGCAATCATTCAAGAGATAGAAAATAAAATTAATGCACTCAAACTCCCCTTAGGATTTTCTGTAAGACCGGTACTCATTCACGTGAACGGAGTGACACCTGCCCTACTTGCGGAAGAATACTTTTCGGAAATTGTCGACTTTAGTCAATTTTTTGAGCCACCTGTAGAGATTTGATGATTGTGAGCCTTCGAATGTTTTGCGTAACTTGATTTTGGAGGATTTGGTAAGATGGCACCAAATTTTTCAACAAAGGAGGCACCTGTATCAAGAGACGATATTGTTAGGCAGTTTTGCTCGCGATTGAGCCAAGAGAAGAATGCTGAGATGTGACACTTCTAAATGATGCGCCGTAACCTAAGCGGCTTCAAGAACTGCCGAGGATTTTTTACCATCAA
>JBAUVX010000308.1:0-1650 GCA_049583465.1 Waddliaceae bacterium
TTCTCTCTGTGCTCTCTGTGTCTCTGTGTTTTACACTAACAACCATGCTTTAAATGAGTGGTGAAACTAGTACCTGCGCATTATCAACCGAAATCGCAAAATCGCAATTCGCCCATGGCGTGAATTCTTACTTTTTGCGGTCTTTGAAGAGCCAAGGTGTGATCGATCCCCAGTCGAAGGTGTCTTCACATTCTTTTTCCGACTGGGCGCACAGGTCAATGTAAGGGACAACAAGGCCGTTGGAGGAAATTGTGTAAGGCCTCCTGGCAAGAGTCTTGGGTTGAATGGCAGGCTTTTTTTCTTCCTCTTTCGGCGCTTTCTTTTCTGGGGATGGCGGTTTCTTTTCGGGGATTTTTTTCGGGGGCTTCGGTTGCTTTTGTGGACTGTATGTCACTGTCGGAAGAAAAAAGACGGGCTCTTCAAACAGAAAGTCTTCGACCCGGAAGATTCTCACCGGAGTATACCTTGGGTAACGGCAACAGCCGGCAGCAAGCAGGACAGCAATTAGGATTGGGGAGATCGCGTGAAGGAAGCGGGATAGATAGAACATTAGCATATCCAAATTTTCATCTCTTTGTTATCGTAGAGATAATCATTCGAGCTCCTGTAGCCGGAAATCTTATGCATCGGTTTTTTTTTCGGCATGGTTCAATGCAGGGTAACGGCGAGGCAACAATTGAGAAAACCCCTCTTTGACACTTTGCTCCTTGGAAATAGCCTAGCGACTATTCACTCGTCGCAAATTGCGGAATCCGAGTCCTCTAAATGGCGGCCTCATCTGTTACCTCGCATTCGACCATCCTTTTTTTTCTTATTATTGGTTCTATCAATATTTCTTTTGCAATGCTTATTTTCTGAGGAACCCTTAGGAACAGGGACGCTTATTGTCACTTATCAAACAGATGCAGAAAGAGACAGGCTGAGCCGCATCCGTTTTTGGCTAAAAAACGAGGACAATAAACAGAGGATATATCCAAAAGGGAAAACATACGTCGACGAACCTAACGAACCGACAAGAAAGGTTGTCATTGAAAATCTGGCTGAAGGGGAATATTGCATCGAGTTTCTGGTCCCTAATGTTGATCATCACTTTGAAGCGGTTCCTCTTCGAAAGGTCAAGGTCGTCAAAGGAGAAGCGACAAAAATCGACCAGGTCATCAAACCGCGCCGCACCGCCAAAGAGGAACCTGTGCAAGAGGTTTTTGGCCGTTTGCTTGTCTCCTTTGATGTCGATCCGGATTTTTCTCAGAACGAGCCGATGGCATTCTCTCTGGTTGATGACTTCGGACATGTGACCATTCATCCCACACCCGGGCAAGATACTGAAGTGATGTTGACCAATGGCCGGATGATCCGAACCCGGAAGCTCCCGGCGAGAAGCTACATCCTTGCCTTTTCCCATCATGACGATCAAAAATCACTTCTTTTTCCGGAGAAGCGGATCGTTATCGAGGCAAACAAATCCAAATCCATTCACCTCTATAGGTCTATAACAGAGGTTAATCGATGACTTAATTGCGTATAACCCACATTCCGCATGTTGCGGGAGGTGATTTCAATAGATTTTTGATTCTAAGTGGATTACAAAATCGAAGCTTGGTCTGTAGTCACCAATCGAGATTTTGTAATCCACTTAGAATTAAAAAGATG
>JBAUVX010000309.1:0-2678 GCA_049583465.1 Waddliaceae bacterium
CAATAGATTTTTGATTCTAAGTGGGTTACAAAATCGAAGCTTGGTCTGTAGTCACCAGTCGAGATTTTGTAATCCACTTAGAATTAAAAAGATGAAGAAATCGCCCGCGCAACATGCGGAATGTGGGGTTAACGCAAGTTGCCGTTAGCTACGACGACAAAAAAATGTTACCACGAGGATGCAATTCATCGCTATAGCCAATTGGACGAAAAGAGAGGCGCAGCGCCGAAAATAGGTATGCGTTTCTGCATCAAAAACAATCGTCGGCCATTAGCATCAGGAGTTTCCCCCGATGGGGAGAGTGAGAATAGGAGTGGGAATGTTCACAACACTGGTTTGAAGAGCTAATAGTTGAGACAACATGGTAAACGTTGATTTTGATACGAGGTCGCTGTCATCAATGTAGTAACAGTTGCCGCGATATTTAACGCAAACAGACGCATTAATCGCTCCGCAAGGAATGGGAGCCGAATGAATCGTGAAAAGATTGCCAAGAACCTCGTCCCAATCAAATCGATATCCTGCCGCATCAGCCGTAACGGTCACCTTCCCACAGAATTCATGCAAGGGTGGGACATGCACGGCTTGTGAAAGGAAATAAAGTACGCTTAACGGGGAACGCATATCCATCAACACCTCATCTCGAGCATGCCCTCTCCCGTGATAGGGAGTCAGTCGAATGTTGTACGTTCCGTGATCGATGTCTAATAACTTCCAGATTTTTTCGAGGACACTGACATCTTCTATATTCTTGTCTAAGATTAAAAATACGCAGACTTCATTGGATTTGGGATGTTTCTGCGTTGCAATTCGGATAGCATCGTCGTCTTCCAGCTTTCTTATCAGTTTTTGAAGCTCGAGAAATTCCCTAAACCGCGGAGCTGTGGCAGGGGTAGGACCGGATGCCGTGGGGGCATTCTCTATGTTGTTCATGCGCTGAGCACAACAACGAAGAATCCGATCAATTCTCCATCCTGCAGCATCCAAGAGAACAATTGTCTCCATCCTGATCGGAGAGAGCATTTCTTTGACAAAGGTTTCCCCTCGCAATGGTTGAAACGTTGTGGTCGGTTTTTCAGAATAGTCCATCTGAACCCTAGGATTAAAGGTAAACTGAGGGTTATCGCACGTTTCAATCTCCAGACTTGCTGCAGCGGTCCGCTTATAATCATAAGAAGTCGAAACGATACCGACTTGAAGAAAGGTTGGATTGTCCCGATAGCGCATCCGGACAATGTTGAGAAGGAGCTGGGTATCTTCGCTGTTTTGCAGAGCCCGGTTATAAGACAAGCTGTCGCATTCAAGGTTTCTTGGACCCACACGGCAACCGCAGCCGGTAAGAAAAATGGATCCAATTAATAACAACAACCTGTTCAGCATGGCATCGATTATCCTTGAATCACTTAAAGAGGCAAACTATACAGCGATCTTCAATTCCTTTCAAGATTTTTGGCATGGCCCAACCGTTTTCAGAAGAGAAAATAAAAAAGATGGCAAATTTGAATACTGAGATAGGTTCATGCAGAGGCTCAATCACTAATCACTCCCCTTGACCCAGGTATTTAATACGCTTGTTTTCTACAAAACATCCGGCATAATTAGTCATCTTTTAGAAAGAACCAATGTGAATTATGAAATAAACAAATAAGGAGACAAACAATGAGTATTTCTATTAATTCCTTGCAAAACAACTTACCCACAGAAAGAGAGATTGGAGATTTAGCTAAGCCTCTGATCAGAGAAACTGACAGTGTGAAGAACAGAAAAAAAATACTTTCTTTTATCCAACGAATGCCGCGAGATGAAAGACAAGATCTTGTGGATAGGGGCAAGGTTCTGATCAGAGGCATTGACAGCATGAGGGGTAGAAAAATCATTCTTTCTTTTATTACGCAGATTCCAACAGACCAAGGAAAAGATGCTGTGGATAAAAGCAGAATCCTGATCAGAGATAATGACACAGCCCGGGAGAAAAGAACCATACTTGAAGTTATCAAGCCTATTCCCGCAGACCAAAAAAAGGATGTTGTGGATATAGCCAAGGATCTGTTCAGAGATGACGACAATTTGAAGATCAGAAAAACCATACTTCTAGCTATCAAACGCATTCCGTCAGACCAAAGAAAAGCTATCATACGCATTCCTGCAGACCAAAGAAAGGATGTTGTGGATATGGCTAAGGCTCTGGTCGCTTTGGTGGATGACAATGACAATGGGCAGGAAAGAGTAAAGATATTCGAAACTATCATACGTATTCCGACAAATCAAAGAGACGATGCTATATTTAAAATAAAATCCTTACTAAGGATCCTACGTCCTATTCGAAGAGGCAGGGTATTTGCATCCAGCTCGGAACTCTTAAAAGCACACAGAGAAGGAATGAGAATTTTTGATTTAAGCTGCTAATTCACTTTCTTGTATTCCTTGCCTTGCCATGAAAGATAGGAAAAATAGGCGGGTCTGCGACATCCAACCCGCCGGAGTGCCGCGGTGATGTGCAGCAACACTGAAAAAAGTGCTTCCAATTTTTTTGCCGATTGTTCTTTTTCAAATATTTACGCCATGGGCGAATTGCGATTTTGCGATTTCGGTTGATAATGCGCAGGTACTAGTTTCACCACTCATTTAAAGCATGGTTGTTAGTGTAAAACACAGAGACACAGAGAGCACAGAGAGAA
>JBAUVX010000310.1:0-3667 GCA_049583465.1 Waddliaceae bacterium
AAGGACGGGGGCAGTTCTAAGCTCAAAATCCGTTTATGATTCGATGAAGGCCATCAACCAACTTTTCCTCATGAAAGTTAATCAGTAATCCAACCTGTAAATTTAGCAATCGCAAATGCGAAAGGGACTGAATATGGAATTAGGCAACGAGCCTTTACAGTTTGAAGGTCTCATAACGCATTAACAATTCGCCCATGGGGTAAATTAGGGCCTATGGCGTAAAAACAAAAGAAAGATCAGCAGGGAAAAGCCAATGATCAGGCCATCGCCAAGGCGGGAATACAAGGTGCGATACGTATACAGAGGAACTTGAACATGAAGGGAGTCCGACATCCATTCACTCTTCACATCATCTTCTCCAAGCCGCGCAATATCTCTTCCAAGAGAATCAATCGCACAAGTCACTCCCGTATTGCACGCCCTCAGAAGAGAGATGCCATTTTCTACAGTCCGCAAACGGGAATGCTCCAGATGCTGCCTCATCAAACGGGAGTTGGGAAACCAGGCGTCGCTGGTAAGATTTAACAGGATCGCCGCTCCCAGCTGTTTGTTTTCACGCATCAAATTGCCAAATGTTTCTTCATAGCAAATGGAAATGCCAAAAGGGACCTGGCCACATTGCCAAACCTGAGCCTCTTTTCCGCAACAGAAGGAACCCAAGACCCCGTACCGGGCGCAAATATCCCGGCAGAAACGAAAAGGAATATACTCCCCCATGGGGACGAGCACCCGTTTATTATAGCGAAGGAAAGAAAATTGTTGGTTTTTGCTTCGGGATTCCGGCTCGATGTAGATGGCAGAGCTATAGTAGCCGCGTCCTTGGCCATCGTCCTGGGTATCTTCCAAACCCACGACAATGCCTGCATCGAAAACGTTCGCAATGGCTTGCGCCCAAAAAGCGTGATTGACCATCCAGCGCTTTCCTTTTTCCCCTTCCTGCGGGTAGGCGAGAGGAAACTCAAGCGCGGGCAAATGGCGTAAACTCTCAGGTCCGTAAAGATCATGAAAGAGCTGTTTTACTTGCTCGTAAGGAAAAATAAACGTGTATGCGCTAAAGGGAACGACAAATTCGGGGAATAGGATAAGTTGGATCTCTTTGTCTTTATGCTGTCGGATGATTGTCAGCATCCGCTCCCATTTTTTAAACGCAGAACGGACAAATTCTTCTGCACTTTGCGGGGAAGTCAGCTCATCGACAGCGAAAGCAGTCTGTACAAGGAGAGAGGAAAATGCAGGCGACTCGGGGTTTTCTTGCCATGCCATTTGCCCGTTGTGGTAATGGACATGGACAGCCCCGAAAAGATAGGGAGAAAACCCGGCAATGAGCCAAAGAGCTAGAGCCTTGGGAGCAAACCTGAGCAGCCAAGTCCGCAATGCAAGAAGATTGGTGAAAATCACTAAAAACGACAATCCATAAGCACCGATAAGCGAAGCCGTTTGCAATGACAAGAGGTTGCCTGCCAAGGCCAATCCCGAGGGATTCCAAGAAAAACCGGACAAAAAATAGAGCCGCATCCATTCCATCAACGTCCACGCTGCCGCTAGGAAAAACGTGCGAAACAGCTGCGTGATCGTCTTAGGATCGAAAAACAAAGCAATACAGCCAAACTGCACCCCCATTGCTAAGGAAAAAGCAAAATAAACGGGATAGATGTACAAAAAGGGATGAGAAGTGAACCAGGAAAGCTGGATCAATTGAACAAAAGTAAACCAAGTGGTTGCAATCCAAAATCGATGTTTCTTTTTCGGATAACAGAGAAGGACCCGCCAAAAAAGAGCATAGCCGAAAAGTGCGGAAAAGAAGCATAATATAATGCTCCAAGCAGGTTGACCAAAGGCGACAATGATGAGGGAAAGAAAAACGAGAATCCCTTGTTTGAGCTTGGATAAGGGAAGTGTCGTGCTAACCATGATTATGTCATGTATACCATTTAGAGAATAAAAATAACAAATGGAAAACCCGGATTGCTCGGCTGTCGGAGCCGATGGGGCCTGCGGCCCATGAAAAAAAGACCTTTTCGAGAGCATCATCTCTTTGAGCTGCTAACTGCCTATGACAAGGGAAGCCTTCCCCTAGACCGCTGTATCAGTGTCTATTTTCGCGCAAACAAAGCTCTCGGTTCTAAAGATCGGGCGGTCATCACGGACACGATTTACGGAATGATCAGGTGGCAGGGCTTGCTCGACTATTTATCCCCCAAACCGGTCAATTGGGAAACAAGATATGCAATGTACAAGCAGGTTAACCCTCCGGACTATCAAAATCGCGAGGACATCCCCCCGTTTATTCGCCTCAGTTTTCCAAAAGAGTTGTACGAGCTGATAGCAGACAGCCATGGCCCCGAAAAAGCGCAAGAGTTGTGTCTCATCAGCAACCAACCTGCACCGGCAACGGTGAGAATCAATACCATCAAGATAACGCGTAAAGAAATGCTGGAAAGATGGCAGCACCTGTATGAAATCTTCCCCTGCCCACTGGCTAAAGAGGGCATTGTTTTCCATAAAAAAATCAATTTTTATGCGCTAGCTGAATTTAAGGAGGGCTTGTTTGAAGTGCAAGACGAAGGAAGCCAGCTACTGGCAAGCCTCGTGGATGTCAAACCGGGACAGCAGGTCTTGGATTACTGTGCAGGATCCGGAGGCAAAACGCTAGCGTTTGCTCCGAACATGCACAAGACGGGGCAAGTGTATCTGCACGATGTCAGGCCTTACATCCTAACCGAAGCCGGTCGACGTCTTCGCCGTGCCGGGATTCACAACGTGCAAACAGTCGTGCCCGGGCATCGGAAGCTTAAGAAACTAAAAAAACGGATGGATTGGGTCCTCGTGGACGCTCCTTGCACAGGAACCGGCACCTTGCGCCGCAATCCGGACATGAAGTGGAAGTTTACGCTAGAGATGCTCGCCCGTTTACGGGGACAACAGCGGATGATTTTCGAAAACGCATTAAGCTATGTACGCCCCGGAGGGAAAATTGTTTATGCGACGTGCAGCCTCCTTAAAGCTGAAAATCAGGAACAAATCCAACATTTTTTGCGCACATATCCCTTGCAACAGGAAGGAAAGTATTGGCAAAGCCTCCCGACAAAAAAAGGAATGGACGGTTTTTTCGGCTCCGTCTTGCACCTCGGTTAAACCGGGGGTTGAAATCAACGGCAACATGAGATATGATTGTTTCAAAACTCTCCCCAACGAATGCATTATGGCTAAACTCGACTTTACAAAATTTTTGAACTCATCTGCAGAAAGAGGCTTCATCCGGCATCTTCGTCCAAAAATTTTGCAAAGTCGAGCTAAACAATTCATTCTTTTTTTTATTCTTTTCACCTGTGCAGCCGCCACGCTTCCGGCAGACATGCAGCTGGGCGATCAGAGGCCATCGGGATTTTTCTCTCTAGAAAGGGATCGGTACATTTTCATCAATAACCGGATTTTATCCCAAGTCAATGGAAAAGCCATTTCCATTGTGGATGTGATGAAAAAAATGGATCTGCTTTTTTATCGGCAATTCCCCCAATATTCTTCCTCTGTCGAAGCGCGATTTCAATTCTATGAAATCAATTGGAGGCATGTTTGGGAAGATTTAGTCGATAAAGAATTGATTTTAGCCGAAGCTGCGGAAAACAAAATTGGAATGACAAACGGGGACATCAGGCAAGAGATGGAG
>JBAUVX010000311.1:0-8449 GCA_049583465.1 Waddliaceae bacterium
AAGCTTGGTCTGTAGTCACCAATCGAGATTTTGTAATCCACTTAGAATTAAAAAGATGAAGAAATCGCCCGCGCAACATGCGGAATGTGGGTTATAGCCTTTTGTTTCGGGAATTCCTATCCAAAAAATTCCAAGGGCAATGATCGCAATGACAGCAAGAAAGAGAAATGCGGTTTTAAATCCAAAAAAGACGACGACAAATCCACTGACAAGGTTGCTAATCGCTGCACCTATCACCTCCATTGTTCTCACTACCCAGAGGATCGAGCATTATTCTCTCGACTTTTCCCGCTCCTTGTCATTGATGCGATGTTCAAGGGCTTCAATGCGTTGCTCTAAGCGTTTGATTTGGTCGGCATACATTCCAATTTTCCGCAGCTTCGTTGCGTTGCGATTGTAATCGGAAAGGGGCTGCACGGGGATTCCTCCATATTTCCCTGAAGTTCTTAGAGATTTCGATACGCCGCTTTTTGCCGTGATGATCACGTCGTTTTCAAGCTCAATGTGGCCGCTAATGCCGCATTGCCCGGCGATAATGACCCGGTCTCCTGTTCGAGAGGAGCCGGCAATAGCGGATTGACCACAGATCATGTTGTGTTTGCCCACCTGCACATTGTGCCCGATGATGATGAGATGGTCGAGTTTGGTACCCTCTCCTATGCGCGTTTCCACAAAGCGGGCTCTGTCAATCGTGCAGTTTGCACCAACTTCCACGTCATCTTCGATGATGACAATTCCTATTTGATTGAGCCTCGTATGTTTTCCTTGGCCGTCAGTGGTAAAACCCAAGCCATCAGAACCAATGATGGCTCCACTTTGAACCACAACACGAAGGCCAAGATGACAATGCTCCCGGATTGTCACGTTTGGGTGGATGATGCAGTGTTTCCCTAAAGTCGAGCGTGGGCCGATATAGCTTCCCGCACCAATGAAACAGTGATCGTGAATGACGGCATGTGCATCAACGACAACTAGAGGGCCGATAGCGGCATGTTCTCCTATGTGTGCGGTTTCATGAATCACTGCACTTGGATGGATGCCTTCAAAATATGAGAGCTTGGGGGCTCCTCCGCGCATCATCTCAATTGTTTGTTGGAAGGCTCGCGAGGGATCTTCATTGATGAGGAAATTTTTTCCCTCGGGCAAAGGGATATGGGGAGAGATAAAAATGGCACCTGCATCAGTCCGGTGCATCGCTTTCTCATAGCACGTCGGGGTATAACGGGGATTAGATAAAAACGAAACTTCGTGTCCTTTTGCCGACTGCAAATCAGCAAATCCCGACACGGGATGATCGGGATTGCCAACGAGACGAGACTCTGTCAACGAAGCCAATTCTGCAAGAGTCGCCGTTTTTCCCCTTTGATTATTTTGCTGCGTCATCCTGGAAATTCTTATCCATGACTTCGATGACATTGCTTGTCACATCCAATTTAGGGCTGTAATAGAAGCTGCCTTCTTCATTAAGAATCACATCCAATCCTTGTTCAGCAGCAACTTTTTTTGACGCCTGGTTGATCGTTTCGGTGAGCTGCTGAATGATTCTGAAATTCGCCTGATTGAGCATTTGATAATATTGCTGCTGATATTGACCCAGCTCCTGATTCTCCATCCGAAATTGATGTTTCAATTCCGCTTCTTTATCGGTGGACAAAGTGTCCAGGTAGTCAGGGTCGTTGAGTTTATTGGCAGTCTCATTTAGGGTTTTTTCTTTTTTTTCTAAGCGTTGCTCCATTTGCTGTTTAAGGGATTCGAAATTTTCCTGTTCTTTTTTCCCCACTTTGGATCGTTCAACGCATTGTTTAAAGTTCACCACTCCGATTTTGGGAGCTTGCCCGGATACTTCTTGGGGTAGCGCAAAACAGAGCAGAAGGGTTAAGACACTAAGACAATAGAGTTTTTGTGTAAACTTCATTTGATTTCTCCTTTTAAACTTCAGAATTTTCCCCCTACTGTGATAAAGAAATTTCTCTTATCACTACGGCTTGATCGAGTGAAGGGAAGGGGATATCCCATTCCAATTTCCAAAGGGGGGGCATTTTCAAAAACTTCTAGACGGCATCCATAGCCGGCAGAACAATAGTATTTGCCGAATTTCCATCTGTGCATGGACAAACTTCCCGCATCAAAAAAAGTGAAGACCTCGAATCGAGAAAAGATCGGTTTTCGATATTCAAGGGAGAAAAATTGCAGGGAAATTCCTCCTCTTGGATCTTCCTCATCATCCTTGTCTTCACCTTTCTTTTTAAATTTAGGTCCAAGACGATAGGAACGATAACCACGTACGGTGTTGTTTCCCCCTAGGAAGAACCGCTCGTCTAAAGGGAGGTCGTTGGGGCTGGTGCTTCCTAGCGGTTGGATAAAGCGGAAATCTCCGCGAGCTTTTATGATCCCCCATCCCCAAAGGTCAAAAAAATAGCTGTTGAGGTAAGCTGTAGATAAGAAGGCGTGTTTTCCTCCAAACCCGGCGACCTCTCCTTCAATTCTCGATCTGAATCCATTTGTCGGTTGGATAGGATGGTTTGTAGAGTCGTATATCCAAGAAAGGCCGATCGCAGAAATGAGTCCAGCGGTTCTCGCTTCCTCCCGTAATCTTTCCGATGAATCTTTGGAGACGCGGATATCGGCATACTGTAGGCGATAATGCGTTCCCACTCGTAAAAAGGCATTGTAATCATAGGTGTTATGGAAGAGAAGCCGATTGGTTGTAATCTTATAATCGTCGGAAATGTACTCGTTAATTGAACGTTCTAAATCAAAACCAAAACTCCAAAGGGTATCAAAAAAGTAGGGTTTAGTCCAAGAGAGGAGGTAGCTGTGGCTTTTGGCTCCAAAAGTAAAGGATGCTTGGGCATACTCCCCCCCTCCTCTTAAGGCTCGGTATCCATCGCTCCACAAACGTCCAAATCCCCTCCAATTAAAATTTCTTTCGGCAAAATTGATTCCTCCGATTACATTTTCCACAGTGCTGAAACCCATGGAAGCGCCGATATGCCCTGTATTTGCCTCTTCTACTTCAATATGAACATCACGGTAATTTCCGGGCAGCAAACACTCATCTTCCGACTTGACGGCATAGACATTCACATTTTTAAAAAAACCGACGTTTTGCAGGCGAAGTTCTGTGAGCTGCAACTTGGTCAGATTGAAGACTTCTCCGGGGATCAGCAGTGTTTCATGAAGAATCACTTTTGTTTGGGTTGTGCAATTTCCCAGAACCTTAATCAGCCCGACATAGTATTTCTCTCCTTCATCGACAGTGATGGTGATGGCATAGGTCGATTCATCGACAAGCCTGGGTTCATAATTGATCACAGCTTCGATGTAGCCGTATTTCCCATAAAAATTTGTGAGAGTACGCATCGCATCGTGAATTTTCTCCGGAGAATAGGGGTCGCCGGGACAAAGATTCAGGCAACTTAGCAAGATCTCTTTCGAGAACGTTTCATTTCCTGCGACGGAGATGTTGCCTAAAAAATAACGGGAATATCGTGTGGCAGTGATGTAAAGGATAAGGCGATCTTCTTGTTCTGCATCGAATACATCGAGATCGACCCTAGCGTCGGCATATCCCTTATTCTGCAGATAGTTCAAAATGACGAATTTATCGTGTTGAATCATTTCTTCATTATAAATGCCTTCTCCTGTCAGCCAGCTGAGGAAAAAATTATACTTTTTTGTGACCATCATTTCCAGAATCTCTTTTTCTTCAGTCTGGCTGAAACCTCGGAAAATGATGTTTTGTATTTTTCCTCCGCGCCCTTCGTCAATGTTAATGGTGATATCGACTTCGTTAGCGGTGGTGTCAAGGTCGATCTGATAGTTAAGTTCAGCTTCGAAAAAACCATTTTTGACATAGTACGTTTTGACAGTGTGGAAAGCCTGACTGAATTGTTGTCGATCGAAGATGGATCCCACTTTCATTCCCAGCTCTGATTGCAGCTGGCTCGTTTTCACTTTTTCATTTCCATTCCACGTGATGGATCGTATGAGGGGGTTGGGCCAAAGATGGAGGGTAATGTAGATTTTCCCCTCGCGCGATTCGATTATGGGTTCAATCCGATCGTAATCTTCGACCAGCATTTTAAGGTCTTTGTCAAAGTTGGATTGAGAAAACATGTCGCCTTGCCGAGTTTTCAGGCGGGCTTTCACCGTCCGAGCCATCGACTGCGCAGATGCTGCCGGCTGCGTTTCAATAATGATCGTCAACTGTTCGACGATCTGCTGCTCCATTTCAGGAACTTGCCCAAGAAGAGAGCCGCACAGAAGCCATACCCACAAGGCCGGTAAAGAAAAGGTCAAATATCTACTTGACTTGCGATACATGCTACATCCTTTGGCTCGAAAAAGGATTCATCATAGGACAGAAAAGGGAAAATTCTCAAGGAAAAAGACAGAGAGGGGTCATTCTACCACAGGATTGCGGCCTATTTCCCGGCTTGCTGCTTTTTCTTGAATATCCATTTGTTAAGAAATCCCTCCACTAGTCAGGAAATCCCCCCTCTTCTCAGCCCGCATAAATTTTTTTTGCGTTGAATTTAAATGACAAATGGAAACATAATAATCTCACATTAGTTCTCTAATTTTACAAAAGTATTATATAAAACTAAAATAAAAGTTATCATCATGATTCAAGACGCTAAAAATATTCAAGCTTTACCCATTTGGCAGCCGGATCCGGGGTTTGCATCCTTTTTCTTTTTTGATGCTTGGTTTTATGTTTTGGATGTGATATAGGCAAAACCAGGCTGTCAATGAAAAGGGAAAAAGGGTGTGAGGATTTATCGACTATTCATTTTATCTCTCTTCTCTTTTGTTTCAATAACCGGTGGGGAAGAGAAATTAATGGAGGGTTTTCCTCCTCCTCCCGATCAAAGGGTCACTGTTAAAAACTGGCTCCAACCCCCTTATAATCGCTGGAGTTTTCAGCATGTGAGAAGACTCTCTCCCACAGCGGAAATTTCCAACGGCAAGAAAAGCCCCGCTCCATTGGAGACAGAGGAAAATGACATCCTCTCGTTCTCATTTTCTTTGCCGACGGGAAAAAAAATGACAATAAAAGAGATGCTCGAAAAAACCTATACGGATGGTTTTCTTGTCCTGCAAAACGGAAAAATTATTTCCGAGCAGTATTTGAATTCGATGCGTGCTGACACACGGCATCTTATCTGGTCTTGCTCAAAATCGATTTTAGGCACTCTCGCCGGAGTATTAGTGCATCAAAATAAGCTGGATCCCAATGAAAAAATCGTCGCATATATTCCCGAATTGGAAAAGACTGCTTTCGGAGATGCAACCGTACAACAATTGCTTGATATGACTGTTGCTTCCGAACGAAATCCCGACGGAAAGTTTTGTACTCTTACCGAATCGGAAGCATGGAGCGCCTATGACTTGGTTCGACACATTCCTAAAGAGGGGGATCACGGTAAAACATTTTTGTATTCGAATCCCTCGGCAATTGTTTTGGGTTGGGCTGTCGAACGTTCATCGCAAACCTACTTGCCTGAATTGCTGAGCCAACATATTTGGAAACAAATTGGTGCTGAATATGATGCTAATGCAATGGTAGACGGCATCGGCACTGTGCAATCTTCCTGCGGTTTTTCGATGACCCTGCGCGATCTCGGCCGTTTTGGTCAAATGATCTTGCAGGAAGGGTTTTATAATGGAAAGCAAGTGATTCCTCGCGAATGGATCGACGATACACGTCATCATGGCAATAAAAAGGTATTCAAATCCAGCATTTTCGGTCAATTCGTCCCAAATGGAAGTTATCGCAATATGTGGTGGGTGGGGGAGAGGGGTTCATTGATGGCATTGGGCATCTATGGCCAGCTGCTCTATATCGATTTCGATGCAAACCTTGTCGTCGTGAAACTTTCATCCCAACGAGCACCGGCTGAGGTGAGTATGCAATTACTGACCCACTTGGGGATTCTTGCTCTTGCCGATCATCTAAAAAACCCCACGTTAAAAAAGAATCTTCGCTTAAGCGTTGTTCCATAACCTGATAATCCATAGATCGCAGGTTCAAGTCCTGACAGGAATTCCCACTAAAATTTATGTTGTGATAAGAATTTTCTTTTCGTAAACTCAGTATCCTTTATCGAAGGAGAACTCTATAACGAATATCGATATGCCAAAAATTTTAACGCTGAGCCGCAAAGATTTAGAGAGTATGGAGAATAAAACTATGATTCATGAAATCTTTGAAGATTTCGCAAAAACCGGTATCAATCAGCTAAAGGACTCCCTCGAGCGACTCTTCGATCAGCTGATGATCGCCGGTATCAGAAGAGAGAACGCATGGACCAATAAGCCATGTCATGTCGTTGAAAAAATTAATACAACAAAACCAAACATAAATAAACAATAGGAGCTAAAAAGCGGGTGGAAACTACTGCCTTAGAGGAATTATCAGAAGAAAAAATCCGACGCTTAGTTGAATACGGAACTTACGAAGAAGGTGATCGTTATCAAAGCCGCGGGGCTGTCGACAATCTTCAACGGACAGGCACAAACATCAGAGGTCGTGTACATGGATCTCGATATAAACCTTATTTGGTTCAGTGTGACTTCCCAAGTAACAACAAAAGCAATTATTCCTGCTCTTGCCCCTCTTATAGGTTCCCTTGTAAACACATTATTGCTGTGCTCCTTGAATATGTTAGAAATGGTGTTGGAGAACATCTTGACTCGATCGATACTCTACTAGACAAAGCTGATTCGAGCTTACTTCGCAAAATTCTACGTAATCTAATAGACTCCAATCCCGATATCGCAGGAACTGTACAACTTGCCTTAATGACACCAGAAGTCGCTTCTGAAGCCGCGCCTGATATTGCCGTCATAAAACGACGCATTGAGTCTCTGCTGAGCAATTTTGAAAATGATTATTGCCAGACTGATGGCTGGCATAAAAGTTATGATGATGTTGAAAGCGATCTTATAGAAGGAATCGATGAATTGCTTGCAGTTAGTCAGCAATATATTAACGCAGGCCAAGGACTAGAGTCCGTTTATATTCTTCAAGCTATTACTGAAAGAATCGCGGAAGAAATCAGCATGCTTTCTGAGTATGGCGATTTTGCATCAAACATTCTCCAAAAGATGGAGGCACCTTGGACAGAGGCGTGCCTATGCTGCGCTTGGCCGTCTAATCAACAAAAAGAAGTACAAAAGATTATTGACGATTTTCTGAGCGATGCCGGTGATGATGAACTACAAGAACTGCTTACCCGTATAGACCAAATATTTAAAAACGGATGGAAATGTCCCATATTGGAAGCTGCGATTTCACCAGATAGCTCCGCGAGTTGCTTAGATGAAATGACCATTAGTTCCCAACTTTTCCAAGCAGCGCACCGTATACTTATTAGGCAAGATGAAAACGCTCAAGCTTTGAAACTGTCACTTCTAGCACAGTGCTGGTATCAATACGCATTGGACCTGGTAGAAGCCGGTCAACATAATGAGGCCGTAAAAATTACCACCAGTAAAATCACAGACGCCTTTGAATGTCAAAAGATTGCGCAGATATTGTATGATCACCAAGCCCTATCAGAAGCACTAGCAACAGCCCGCTATGGCGCACAACTGCCAAGTAAGTACGGCTTTCGAGTACCTAGCTTGCTGCAACTGGCTCAAACCATCGCAAAAGAACTTGGCCAAGACGAATCCTGTATTGAGATAAGTCTAGAGCTTTTTGAAAGACAACCGAATCTGAAAAACTATAAAAAGTTGAAAGAGGCGGCGAGTAAAGACTGGGAAGCTGCCTGCTCAAAAGTCCGGTTCACTCTCCAAGATAGCCGGCCATCAACCGACATCATAGAAATCTGCCTCGAAGAACAGTGGATTCCAGAAGCTCTCCAAGCAGCGAAAAACCTAGAAACATTTCACTTTGAGCGAGAAGGGAGTAAAACATTGTTGCGCCTGATTCCTCATGAACCGATTTGGGTATTCGAAACCTGTGTAGAGATAGCGAAGGGGCGCATCGGAGGAAAATGCTACGAAGATGCGGGAGAATGGCTTGAATATGCCCGACAGGCAGCACTAGCAGCAAATTCAATACCAAAATGGGAGCACTGTGTGGATTCGATCATGGATGAGCATCGACGAAAGTACAAGCTGATGCCCATTTTAAAAACATTGAGGGTTCTGAAACGAGACTCTTAAGAGATTATAATAACAAACCTGAACAAATGTTGTAATAGGAGTAAGTTGTGTCGTATACTTTTGTTTTAATCCCTCCATAAATCTTTTTACAAATACACTGAAGTTCAACATAGCATTTGGGCAGTCTGATCAACATTGGCAGTATACGCCATGGGCGAATTGTGATTTTGCGATTTCGGTTGATAATGCGCAGGTACTAGTTTCACCACTCATTTAAAGCATGGTTGTTAGTGTAAAACACAGAGACACAGAGAGCACAGAGAGAAAGGAC
>JBAUVX010000312.1:0-8108 GCA_049583465.1 Waddliaceae bacterium
GTCTAGTAACGAAAGTTCTTTCTCAGGGCGCATGACATTAAAACCCAAGTTCCGTATTTTGCGCGGAAACTTTCTCTTTGCCAAAAACCAAATCTTGAAGCCCACATTCCGCATGTTGCGCGGGCGATTTCTTCATCTTTTTAATTCTAAGTGGATTACAAAATCTCGATTGGTGACTACAGACCAAACTTCGATTTTGTAACCCGCTTAGAATCAAAAATCTATTGAAATCGCCTCGCGCAAAATGCGGAATTTGGGTTAAAAGAAATATTTTATTTTCTCTGGGATCTTAGCGTCTCCGCTTCCGCGGCCATGCTATTACATGATGGTGCCCTGGATTCGTGCTAGATCATTCCCGCGCTTCCAAGCTTCCAGCGCACCTGGGCAAGAACAAAAGGGGTGATTTCGCCTGAAAATTTTGCCTCCTTTCGTAACACCCGAACCGCTTCTTTTATTGTTGCTCCCGAGCCGATATAATCATCCAACAGCAACACTCCTGTAAAAGAAAGAAGAGACGGAGCTTTTCTGATGGTCATTCGCTCTTTAACATTAGCCTTGCGCTGATCATTATTTTTGAGTTCCCCCTGGCGGCATTGCGGCAGATTTTTCCAATCGAACACATCTAAGAAAGCGGGAACTCCAAGATGCCGGGCAATCAATGTAGTGATTTCCTCCCTGGCCCCCCATGTACGTGAAGGAAGGGAAAGAATAGCCGAAATCCTCCTCTTGCTCGCCAACTGTTCAACTTGAGCCTTGAGAAGAGTGATCAAATTCTCAGGCAACCCAAAGCACCCCTCGGGAGACTTCGTGCGATTCTTCATGAAATCGACAAATGCAGGGGTTCGCAGTTTTCCATCTAAAAGCGCAATCCCGGAAGACATGCTGCTCTGCT
Organism: Waddliaceae bacterium; assembly: GCA_049583465.1. Classification (GTDB taxonomy): domain Bacteria; phylum Chlamydiota; class Chlamydiia; order Chlamydiales; family Waddliaceae; genus JBAUVX01. The sequence continues at coordinate 893 of JBAUVX010000312.1, forward strand.
TCACTTTCGATTCAGGGATTTCTACCACTCTCTCTTCGATCCATGAGTCAATTGTTGTTAGGATCTTCCGATCCACAGCACCCCGACCCACGGCAACCGAAGAGACCTTCTGTTGACAAAGGCAGCATTGTCCACAAGAATTTGTCTGCTGATCCCCCAACGCCCGGCGCAAATACTCCATCCGGCAACCTTCTCTTAGATTTGCATACGCAATCATCGCGTTCAACTCTCGGTTTTTGACAGCAAACTGCCGTTGATAACGAGACAAATCCACCTCTCCGGGTTGTTGGGTTTCTTGATAGACTTGCGCCCCGCTTTGCAGTTGCTTTGTCAGAAACCCCTGTTCCACAAGTTCTGCAACTGCAACAAGCGTCAACGTCGGGTGTGATCCCGTTGCTCTTTTAATGTCTATTAGTTTTAGAGGCTGAGATTCCGCACGGATGACTGCAAGTATGGAAGCAAAATCTTCGGATTTTGGCTGCGCTGCTTTGATGAAATGTTCTTGGATACGTCTATCTGCCGGATCATAAAATAGAATCCCCCGAGCCGGTTTTCCATCTCGACCACACCGCCCAACTTCTTGATAATAGGCGATGGTCGATCCGGGAAAGTCAAAATGAATGATAAAACGGAGATTCTGCTTGTCAATGCCCATCCCTAACGCATTTGTTGCAGCCAAAATTTTATAGGTGTCATGAACAAAATCTTCCTGAAGCTGCTTTTTCTCTTCTGAGGCTAGTCCGGCGTGATAGGCAACCGCTTTGATGCCCTGCTCCCTCAAAAAATCGGCAACGACCCCTGTATGTTCACGGGTGGCACAGTAGACAATGCCGCATCCCGCCTGTTGCTGAATCACCTGTGCTAAGAGAGCCAATTTCATTGTTAAAGAATTGGCGTGAATCACTGACAAAGCGATATTAGGTCGATTCAACTTTTCTCTCAATATGTGCATGGGGCGTACGCTTCCGAGCTGCTGTCTGATATCCTTTTCTGTGTTAGCATTGGCCGTTGCTGTCAATCCTAAAACGTATAACTGAGAGTTCCTTTGCTGCAATTCCTTCGTATATTGCACAATGTGACGATAACTTGGCCTAAAGTCATGCCCCCACGTGGAAATGCAGTGTGCCTCATCCACAACGAGGAGGCTGACAGGAAGGTTGAGAAGAAATGCATAGCGTTCAAGATGATCCAACTGCTCAGGTGCGATAAATAAAATCTTCACTTGTTTCATCTGAACCAATGCGCGGACATGTTCGTTTTCTTCTTCTGTTTGATCACTATTCAGAGTAGCTGTCGAAAGATGGAATCGATGATTAAGTTGTTCCATTTGATCCCGTATCAAGGCAAGCAGAGGAGAAATCACGACGGTCATCCCCGGGAAAAGCGTTGAAGGGAGCTGATAAAGAAGAGACTTTCCAAAGGCTGTTGGATGGATGCAGAGGATGCTGCGGTGTTCCAGAAGACGGGAGATGGCTTCCAGCTGCCCGGGACGGAACTGTTCAAACCCAAAACGCTCTCGTAACACCTCCGTGAGTTGTTGTCGAGAAATGTCGCTAGCGATGGTATTGCCTGTCTTCATGCTGTTAGTCCAAAATAGAAATTAGAGTTTCAAGATTTATACTCAGTGAATCATATCAGGCATTGTTCTTATCATAAACTCATCAAACAATGGTACAGTAAAAGCAATGAATCCATAAGAAGGGCTATAAATCATCCCTTTTTTCATAAGATTTGCCCTCACTGGACTTAAAGTTGACACTTTTGCATTGAAATGATGGGCAATATCTGCAACTTTATAAGGCTCTTTTCCTAAAGACGCCATCATTCTTAAAAAATCTCTCTCCTTGGGTGTCAATCTATCAAAACGAACCTTAAAAAAATTATCATCAAGCTGGTCAATGACTTCGGTTGTCGCTATATCAATGACATCACAGGTGATAGGACTTGATTCAGCTCGATTCCATGCCTTATATCCCCATTCTTGAAGAAAATATGGATACCCCTTTGTATGCTCGTAAATTTTTCCTAAAGCTTTTTCATCAAACTCTACGGAAGCAGCAAGCGCTGGGTCTCTCAATGCTTTATAGGCATCTTCTTTTGATAGCTCCCCTATGTTTGGAAAATTAAACAGACGTTCAGCATAAGACTTTGACTCTCCTGCGAGGCCAGGCAAAACAGGTAATCCGGCTCCAAGTAGCAGAACAGGAAGCTGTTTTTGTTGAAGTTTATGCATTGCCATAATCAGTGCGCCTAATTCTTTTATTGAAAGATACTGAATCTCATCTACGAAAATAGCAACAGGACAATCGCGATCAAAAGCTGCCTCGCCTACAGCGACAAATAACTGCGGCAGGTCGATTTCAAGGTCGCCGCTATCCGCAGAACCCAACTCGGGTTCGATATCCAAACCAAGGGTAACGTCTCCATAACTGATTTTTAAAGCGCTTACAAAGCTTTTTAATACTGCAAGGGCTCTCCTCGCCTTACTGCCAAATCCTGCCATTCTATCCAGTTTGAATAATAATGTCCTCAAATAGGGAACCAGCAAGATCCCAAGGGGTTTATCTTCGTAAGCTTCTACAAAAATGGTTTGGTAGTCAGCTTTTTCTGCCTTTCTTTGAATTTCATTCAGCAGTACGGTTTTCCCAACACCTCGCAGTCCTGTCAGTAGTAAGCTTTTTTCCGGCTTCCCGGCTTTTATCCTTCCTATTAAAATTTCAGCTTGCTTAAGAATTGGGTCTCTGCCAACTAGCTCAGGAGGTGGAGCTCCAGCTCCTGGTGAATAAGGATTTTTGATAGGGTCCAATCGAACAACCTCTTTAGTTATAGTCATACCCCGGGTCGCGACCTATTTCCCGGCAGCCATCTTTTTTTAGACACGCATCGACTGCGCTTCTCTCCTTGCCCAACCCTACCGGGTTGCGCTCGTCGTTCAGCTTGTATCTACGCGCCTAAAAAAACCCGCTGCCGGGAAATAGGTCACAACCCGGGGTTATACCCAAACAAATCCAATTCTTGAGTTTGTTTGTGTATATAGCTACTTATAGCAAAAATTGACTATAACTGTCTATAACTTCATATAGATTGCGGCAAGATGAAATAATTTCGGAAGGAATTCCCGCAATTAATTTTTTAAGCATAAAGATCAGTTAGTAAATCACTTATGAATAATACTCCTGCTTGTATTTCGTAAAAAAACAACGCGGAGGCGCGGAGACACAGGGCCAAAACAATATAATATTAATTTTATTTCTCTCAGCAGACTCTGCATCACCGCGTCTCTGCGTTGATTTTTTGTTAGGTGAAAATAGCGGGAATACCTGCGCCTTCAATAAAGGACTTGTATGTTATACGTATATCGTATACAATGTAATTAGACTGTAGAACAGTAAGTGAGTTATTAGCGATGAGAAAGGTTCCAATTACTTTAACTTTCCCTGAAAATGTCTTGAGGGATTTATACCTTTACACGGCTAGAAGAGAAAGGAGTAAGTTTGTCTCTGACGCTGTAAAAGAGAAGCTTGAATCACAGAAAAAGAAGCTTGCTAGAGATTTTAGAGAGGCGTCGCAAGATAAAGAAAGAAATAAAGAAGCAGACCTGTGGGATTCTCTGAGTGGCGAGGGACTGGATGAAGAAAACAAATATTAGGCGAGGCGATATTTACCGGGTGAATTTTGATCCATCCAAAGGAACGGAGATGAAGAAGACCCGACCCTCTCTGATTTGTTCACACGATATCATGAATGAGAACTCATCACGTGTTATCGTCGCACCAATTACCTCTAACATGAAAAAAGTGTACTCATTTGAATTTTTCCTAAAAAATCACGCTGTAGTGGAAGGCAAAGTCATGCTGGATCAGATAAGATCTATCGATAAATCACGTCTAGGGGACAAGTTAGAAAATCTTTCTATCAAAGAAATGGAAGAAATAGACGATATAATAAAGTTTATTCTTGGAGTACAATAAAATTAAATCTTGCTCTCTAATTGTACTTTGTATTTAAGCACAAGACTATTCCCCGCGAAGTCATCAAAATAAATTTCCAAGCAAAGTCAATCAGCTCTCTATAGCCAATCACTTAGAGGGTGTCGTCAAATTTCGAATGGCTTCCTTTGAGATGATTTTTCCCATCCATCCTGAGTTGCTGCATTAAAAAGATTGCTACACCCTGATGATAGGCGGTGCTTCCAGGGAATTGGCACGTGCACAAAAGTTTTCCATCTTTTCTCCATTTCCAAGAACGCGTTCTGCCTCCCTATCCCATCTACGCAGAGCTGCCTCACAATCTGATAAAGAAGCATCCATGTCTAGAGGGGGAACTTGCTCATTGACTATGCCAAATAGGGGAGCGCTACAATAGCCATACTCTTTCTGCACCAATGAATTCATGAGGCTGATCTTTTGTTGCTGCTCATATAATTGAGCCCATGAATCCTTCATTTTTTGGTAAAGCTCGGCCATTTTTTTTGCATGAGTAGAATTCACACCTAAGGGAGCTTGGATGTTATCATTTCCACGCAAATTCCGGGCAACCTCTTCAAATTGACTGGGACCCTCTGTAGGGATGCAGCAACAAATGGTTGGAGGGTTCAGAAAGTCATCTTGCTCTTTTTTCAACCCCTGGAATCTTGCATGCCTCTCATGAAATGCCGCTGCTGCCCAATCCAAGTACGCTGTCAAGAATTGCTCTTCGTAAGAAGAATGCCCGCCCCAAGCCTCTGCAATCTTCTGCTTGACGATTTCAAGGAAATGTTCATCCTGAGGTATGCTGTCCAATTCCTCTGCAACCCTTAAGAAGAGGTCTTTTTCTTCCTCTCCCACTCTCTTCATACTAGGGATATCATCGATACGGCACCGGATTCCCGTAATCATCCTAACCTGTCCTTCTGAGCCCTTGTATTCCCATACAAATGTAAGTCCTTGCCCAATACCTAACGCAATGTTGGATTTTATAGGATGTGTAGACTCGTATCTCACAGTAGCCGAAGCATGCTCCTTGTAATGAATGGGATTTCCCAGCCACCGGTTTGGATAATCACGAAATTTTTGATGGTCTTTGTGACGGGGATTCATCATTCTTTCCATGACATATGCATGAATCCTCGCATCTAAATAAAGCTCATACTCTTCGTCGTCTATCGATGATTCGAGTAGGCGCCAATTTTCTTTTCTCGTATAAATCGTCTCTTCAAAAGTATGATTAAACTTTCTATTAGGCAATTGAAACGTCATTTGCCATCTCATGGAATAGGTGAAAAAGGCTATTCTGTCGGAAAACCATCTATGCTTTGTGAAATTCCACCGATTCCCTTCCCGTTCTCTCATTTCCGAGGTACTTTCATATCGATACCTTGCCCGCCCTTTTCTGTAGATTCCAATACACACCGCATTTCCCTCTCTCGTAGGCCCCCCTTGAAAGTCCGTTATTTTGTCTCTCATGTAGTCAAACTTGCCCCTTTCGTGCACCGGATCGCCCGGAAAGCACCGATCATACAATTGAATCAACTCTCGATAAAAGCGTTCCGAAATGCTTTCAGGGCACGGTTTATCGTAGCCGCCAATGTTGTTCCTCGCTAGGATATCATCTTTAAAATTGACAAATGCTAAGGCCCCATGCCTTGGGCCTTCAAGTGCTGAGGGCATGATTCAATTCCTTTCATAAAAAATTTTATTGTTGCACATCAGAACCACTATATAGACACTCTATTTATTTTCCCTCTGATTTTTTCCCGGAGCACCGGCTGAAATTCAGAAAACAGGCTGAAGTAAATAAAAGGTCTATGGGCGATCGTTGATGTGTTTTTCCGGTTCAAGCTTCCCGTGTGTTAACTCGATCATGACTTTGACGATTCTCTTTTGAACAACCTTGAGAATTTTAAAATGATAGTCTTCATAATCAAATTCATCCCCTTCATTTGGGATGTTCTGCAGTTGCGAAAGGCAAAAGCCGGCCAAAGTATGATATCCTAATGCTTTAGCTTTCGATGAAACATCGATTGAGAATATTTCTGCCAAATCACTTATCAGCAGTCCTCCATCCACTTCCCAGGTATGTTCGCTTTTTTTTGCAATCATTTGATGTGTTATAGAAAAGGTATCTACAATATTTTTTACAAACTCCTTTAATATATCTTCCACACTAACAACACCAACAATTCCACCATATTCATCAATTAAAAATGCCATCGCTTCCTGCCTCCTAAATAGTCTTTCAAGCATAGGAAACAGCGAAGTATTTTCAGGGAAAAACAGAGGCTTTTTTAAAATATTTTTTAAATCAAAGCGTTCTTCCAACACTAATTGTTCCAAGATATCAGAAACCTTGGCATAGCCCAGGGGATTATCAAGAGAGTTTTCATAAACCAAGCAAAAACCTGTCTTATTTTTTGACAATTGACTTTTAAGCTCTTCTTTTGTGATGTCGCGATTGATCCAATCTGCATCTTTCCTATTAATCATAAAATTCTTTGCTTCATTGTCTGCCAATTTAAAAACTCTAAAAACAATCTTTTTTTCTAAATCTTCGAAAACACCAAATGACACCCCGTCTTCAATTAAAGTTCGTACCTCTTGCTCATCAACTGTAACAAACATATCCTCTGCGCCGAATAATTTTGATACCCACTTGAAAGAATATACAAAAGGATAGGTTAATTTTATCATCACTTCAATGACGGGAACACAGAATGTGATCATTGCTTTCCAATACACAGATCCTATTGTTTTTGGAATCATTTCAGAGAGGTACAGCATGGTTAAAGTGACGATAATCGAAGCGAGGGTTAAATAGGCATCTCCATACAATATCTCTACCATGGCCCCGACACCTGCAGCTCCAATCGTATGCGCAGCAGTGTTAAAGGTGAGTATTGCAGCTAAAGGCTCATTGATATTTTTCTTTAAATTCCTTAGCGGAACTCCACGCTTAGGATCGGTGTTGACCAAAATTGAAATATACGAGGGAGTGCAGCTGAGTAAAGCCGCCTCTAGCAAAGAACACAAAAATGAGATGGAATGCGACAAAAGATAATAAAAAATTAAAGAGATCTCATATGACATGTCCGGCCCCTTGCTCGTTCATTGCATATTTACGCCATGGGCGAATTGCGATTTTGCGATTTCGGTTGATAATGCGCAGGTACTAGTTTCACCACTCATTTAAAGCATGGTTGTTAGTGTAAAACACAGAGACACAGAGAGCACAGAGAGAA
>JBAUVX010000313.1:0-9059 GCA_049583465.1 Waddliaceae bacterium
GAATCATAAACGGATTTTGAGCTTAGAACTGCCCCCGTCCTTTCTCTCTGTGCTCTCTGTGTCTCTGTGTTTTACACTAACAACCATGCTTTAAATGAGTGGTGAAACCAGTACCTGCGCATTATCAACCAAAATCGCAAAATCGCAATTCGCCCATGGCGTATACTACCCCATTTGCGATCGTCCAACCCCGGGACTTCGGCACGGCTCAATCCCCCATTTTAATCTTGACAGAGCACTAGCACTTAATCTCGTCTTCGGCATAGCGGAGATGCCAATCCTTGCCTGTCTTTGGCATGCTTTTGGATGTCAAGATGTCCAAGAGTTCTTCCTTGACACGATCTTCGGCTTGTTTTGCCAGCTTAAGAGGGGTGATGCCGCTCTTATCGGGTGCGTTTGGATTGCCTCCTGCACGAACTAAGTGAAGGACAATCTCGATCAGCCCTCTTCCCACGGCAATATGCAGAGGAGTTGTCCCGTTTTCATCTCCTTGGTTGGCATCGCAAACACCTAAGAGCAAGAGGACAGCAATAGGATTCCTCATTTTAGCTGCCAGGTGGAGATCCGTCTCTCCCCGCTCAGCTTGATTCCTGATGGTTTCATACTCTTTGAATAGGTTTTGCATCTCCTGGGAGTTTGCCAAATCCTTGGGCAATTTGCCGTTTTCGGCAGCTATTGATGCGTCGGCTCCGCAAGATAGTAATAAATGAACCACATAAAAACGATCGTTTTGCACAGCATCGTGGAGGGGAGTCAACCTATGATCATCGACACAATTTTTATCGGCACGGCGCTGGAGCAAGAGTAAAACGTGGTTGTAGTTTCCTTTGGCTGCGGCTAGATGAAGCAGGGAACGTCTTGCACGATTAACGTGATTGGGGTTTTGCTGTGTGTAGTCGAGGAGCAGCCGGAGCTGCTCATAAGAGGGATTTTCCGCTGCTATGTTAAAGGCGTCCTGCTGTAATCGATTTTCTCGAAAGGGATCGGCCCCATGCTGAAGCAACCAGCCGGTACATGCTGAAGCGCCAAAATAAGAGGCTAATTGAAGGCCATTGAAACCTTCTATGAAATCGGCATCGATCGGCATTTTTTTCTCATAGAGGGAGATCATCGTTTCTGCATTGTCATGGCGTATGGCTCCAACAATAGCAGGAAGAATGTTGTGAGGATGATGGGACAGGTTCAAAAGAGCGAGTAACGAAAAGATCGACTTGCCGGCATTGGCCTCTGCTGCCAAAGAGAGAACATCTTTTCCCTGTTGCGTTCTTGCTTCCGGATTGACTCCATGGCGCAACAGCCACTCCACCGTTTGAGGGTGATTCCCATAAGTTGCTAAGAGTAGAGGAGCGGCTCCTTCAAATTGTTGAGGTGTTTGTTCGTCTCCTTCGTTGAGATTTGCCGCCTGTCCAACAGGAACATCGATGAGATCGCTTTGAAAACCGAAGAGTGTTTCCAATACGGGTATGTGTCCATGCAAAGCGGCATAGTGGACCGGCTGCATCCCCTTCTCATCTTCTAGATCTAGAGGTACGCCTTTTGCCGCAAGCAGCCGCAGCAGCCGTGTGTTGCCCAAGTCAGCAGCAGAGTGGATGGGGTGGGCCTCTTTTCCCTTTGAAACAGCAACTGCAGCTCCATGAAATAGTAAATCACAGGCTAATTCGAGTCGTTTGTGCGCAATTGCCATAGTCAAAGGAGATAAATGGTCGTGTGTCCCTTCTTGGTCGAGATCCACGCCTTGCTCTTGCAAGATTTTCAAAGAAGACGAAGATCCTTGCTGGCATGCCAGGAGTAAAGGGGTGAAAAGTTGATGGGTATAATGGTGGAGATCGGCTCCATAGTCTGCGAGGAGGCGTACATGTGCTTCGCGTCGATGCAATAGCGCATAAAAAATGGGAGTTAACCCTTCATTATCTTCACCGTCAATTTCTTCATGAGGCGCCCTTTCGAGCAGTTGTGCGAAAAGAGCAGAATCGTCTTGCCCGGCTCCTAGGTGCAAAAGAGCCCTGCCTGCATGATTGCGTGCTTTGAAATCAATCGGCGCTAGTTCAAAGGGAGAAATTCCCCCATTCACAAGCAGATGGGCAAGGGTATTTCCTCTGTGATCCACAGGGTTGGATCCCGGAGGCAGGGGGAGTGCCTTTTCAAGGATCGCCTGTTTTACGCTTTTTTTATGACACAGCCACATGGCAACCAGGAGGGGAGGCCCCCAAATCATGGCACCGTCATCGTCAACAGAAATTGTCTCTAATGGATCCAGGGTAGAAAGAACTCCGACGGCGGTGCCGACGTCATGTTCTTCGAGGGCGGAAATCAGTGCAGATAGATCTTGATGATCGCATGCTTTTTGCTGCTTGAGCATCTTTTGCGTGATATGTGTATGCGCTGCGAGCTCTAAGGGAGTCTTCCCCTGTTGATTGGGTTGATCATGAGAAAAGCCGGCATCCAACAAGAGCTGCACACAATAATAATGCCCCCGCCGACAAGCGAGATGCAGTGCATTATCCCCCTGAAAACATCTTTGATCGATTAGATGCTCTTTCAAGATGATTGTCAACAAATCTTGCTGTCCCGAGGCGCTTGCGTATAGCGTCGGGGTCCATCCTTCAGCTGTGATTGCATGAAAAGAGGCTCCATTCCGATGGAGGCGGAGACAAGCGTCCGTCTTATGCCGAAAGACTGCAAGGCAAAGGGCATGGTTGAGAATCTCATCAGGCGGACCCACACCTATCAGCTGATTGAGAATCGTCTCATCGTTCTGAATAGCAGCCTTATATAGTTCTTCCGGTCTAATCCGTACGGGAGTGTTTAGGATCGCTGCTACCGATGCCGGGTCTCTTAGGCGGACAGCATAGTAGAGGGGTGCGTGTCCTTGTCTGTTTTCACGGTCAAAGTGTGCCTGTTTTTCCGTTAACAGCTGCAGCAGGCTCTTTCTCCCCATCCGAGCGGCCGCATGTGCCGGAAGAGTCCCTTGCGAGTCGAGAGGTTCGTTAACAAGATCCCATTCGGGAAACATCTCCAGCACTCTGTTAACAGCCTCAACATCGCCCTTTTCGAAAAGAGGATAGAGAAGGCTGTGATCGTGAAAATGATCATGAAAAGGGATGTTTTGGACTTTCATCTGCTCCAATAGAAAAAAGAAAACACCTGTGCTGCCCTTTTCTGCTGCAAGATGGGGAAGTGTTTGATTTCCTTCTTCGGGTAAGCGTGACAAGAGGTCGTGGGTTCTGCTTATTTCCCGTTTGAAAAGAGAAAGAGCATCGGATTTGGCGAAGTAATGCACTGCTGTCCATCCAAGGGGTCCCTGCAGCTGCTCTACCTTCGCTCCCATTGGTTCCAATACCTGAGAGATCATGCGATTACTTCCTGCTTGTGCTGCTGTCAGGAGGTATCCTTGCAGTTCGTCCTCTGATAACTCATCGCACTCCCGAAACATCTTTTCTATGATGGGGTGTTCCCCCGCTTGCAGCAGATCGTGAAAATTTGGTTTGACTCCTTTCTCCCATAACTCTTCGACCAACTCCCACGCGCCGAGAGCTAGAGCAAGATGAAGAGGAGCAGCCCCCTCGACATTTGGTTTGGCAAATAGATGAGGATTGCTTTTGGCCAAATCCAAAGCTAAAGAAAGATGTCCCTGTCGTAGAGCCATGTGGGCAAGATTATCTCCACATGCATTCCGATGTTCAACGAAATGGGGGTGTTTTTCTAAGATAGCCTTGACGATACCCCCATGCCCTCCCTCTACCGCTAATTCCACGGACCGGGGCGATACCTTTGCCCTTTCCAATAATGCCTCAAGGACGGGAACGCATTGGCGGATGATTGCAATGTCGACAGCAGCAAAGCCGTTACGCAGTAAAGCATCAGGATCCGCTTTTAGATCGAGAAGCTGCCGTACAATTTTTGGATCGTCAAGCCTGCAAGCCAGGATCAAGGGAGTACCCCCTTCTTCGCTGCTGATGTTGATGCATATCGAGACAATGGTTTTGCAAGAAAGCACGAGGTCGATGACCTCTCGATTCCCCGTTTGCAGGGCACAATGAAGATCGGTATCGCCGCTGGTCAACAAAAAAGGGCGGGGGTTTTCCTCGAGTAAAACGCGTATTGCCGGAATTTGACTATGCTGAATCGCGACAGTGAGCGGCGAGGAGCCGTTTTTACTCTGGGCATGAACGCTTTTGGGATCGGCTGTAATGAAGAGTCCTAAGTTGTCGACGCAGCCATTCATCGAGGCATAATGAATAGGCCGATATCCATCGACATCTTCAGAGCTTGGAGAAAGGCCTTTTTGCAAGAGTGTTTCAGAATAAATGGGATCGTCGATTTTTGCTGCTTGACAGAGCAGGCAGGCGCCGTATTCATCGCGGATGTTCTTCAATCGAGCAGCATCTGCCTCTTCAACTCTTTCGGCAAATGCTTCGTGATTTCTTTGATCCATTGCCTCCTGAATGACAAGATGTTGTTCCCTTATTCCTTCATACTCTTCGTCAGTAGAGGGGAGGGTCGTTTCGGTCCATGCATGATCGCCTGTTATCCAAGAGGGGATGTCTTCTAAAAGCAGGCGGAATACCGCGCACTCTTGTCCGTTGGGCATCTTTACGGGCATCCATGATCCCGGCGTCAGCTCTTGCAAGGCTTTCCAGTTGCGCCTTAACAGAAAAGAAGCTTCGTGCGAGGGTTGCAGCTTTTGTCCTTGCAGCAGGAGCCCGCAACCTCCTGCAATGCCTTTGTTTTTCTCCCGAACCTCGAAAGGAAGTTCCGAAGGGAGGCGGGTAGCGAGATAAGAAATCTCTTTCATGAATTCTTCTTCATCACTCCCTCCGGACTTAAGGGCGGTCATAAAGCGGCTGAGTTGCTCGTTTTTGGAAACTCGCTTAAAGGCCGGGACCTCCTTAAACTGTTCAACAGTTAGAACAAGCAGTTTCGATAGCTGGTCAAAAATATTCTCAGCTTCCTTCCGGAACCGCAAATTTAGGGCAATTTTATCATCCTCATCCGATTCCAGGAGAGAACGTCTGAAAGGGGCACTGCAAAGTCCAAAGGTAGTTTCTTTCACCACATCGGCAATCGCCTGGAGAAGCTGCCGGGTTTTCGGTTCTTTTAGCCGTTTGGATTTTTCTATGCTTTTTCCTTGCGCCAACAAATCGAATGCTTTGGAAGCATGGCTCATGATGCGATGATAATGAACCTTGACAAGCTTCTTCATGACACTCGCAGGATGATAGCGTAGAGTTTCCTTTGCGTAGCTTTTGAGTGGAGGATGAGGAAAAAAGGGGGGGCAGCCGAGAGTTTCTGCTTTTCTCTTAACAGGCGGGAATACGGGACGTTTGCGATGTTTTCCCAGTGTGGACAAATAGCCGGAAAAAAAACTGATGAAGCTCATCATAGACGAGTACTTCCGTAAAAAGGGCAGCTCGATGATAAGAGCGTGAATGTCCTCTGCCATCACCCGGCAGACTTGCCTGCGTATTTGCTGTAAGATGGGCGGCTCTCCATATGTTCGCCGTTCCATGGTTAGCTCTCTGTTCGTTTCAGGCAAGGGTTCAAGTTTGTACACTGCCTCAAAGCCGGCGTCAATATCGAAGACATTTCCCGTTTTTTTAAAGCTTTTCTGCTTGGCAATCAGATGAAAAGAGACGCGAAATCCTTCAAAAAGAGAAAAGGGGGCGGATTCGCCGGCAAGACTTTGCTTTAACTTTTCAAACTTTTCTGCAGACATAAACCGTCCAATTTTCATTAGAGCTTCATCGTCTAATAAATTATCGAGTAAACTTCGCAAGGATTGATACTGTTGATCTTGGTCTTTCAAATTTTCCTTGCAATACCTTTCAAGATCGATCAGTTCCCGGCATGCCGATGACGATTGTTTTTTCCAACTAGGGTCTTGATGCCATCGATCGATAAAAGACTCGGAGAAGACGGCTCCATTTAAATAGCTTCTCATGAAATAGCCGAGAATCCCCATCACACGTCCCACAAGAGTATTTTTATAGACGGGAGGAATCACCGAAAAAAAGTCGGCATTTTTTTTTCTGAAGCGAAGGGAGCAAGAGGGAAGCGTTCGATGATCGACAATCCCGATCTCTAATTCATGACAGAGTTGGTGCAATTCACCTTCTGAAAAAGGGAGCTTCTTGGCAGTGTTGAGGGGCAGGCAAAAAATGTGCTCCCGTTCAAAGAGAGTTTCGGGGCTTTCGAAGAGGCCCTTGATATAATCGGCTCGACAGGCAGCGCCGTCGATGTCTTCCCTTGTTTCTCCTTGTAAGGGAAAGAGGCTCGAACGATGATGACTTTGGCAGGATTCAATCAGATTGATTTGTTGGAGTTGTTGTGCAAAATCTTTGAAAGCGGGCGTGTAGGGCAAGGACTTGCGATTCCCTGCAGCAAGTCTTGCGGCTTCGGCTAACATCTTGGTTAGGCGAAGCCTTTCCTGAGGTCCAAGATGGTGGTTTTTGAGATCGTCTTTGAGTTTCTCGATAACGTGGTTGAGGGCTGTTCGTGCAAGCCTTATCTCATCGCCAGCCCCTCCCGGCCTTGTGTTGATGATTTCTTTTTTAGCCTCCTTCCAAGCCGCATCGACGTCTCTATACCGGAACTGCGGCTTTCTGTTGTCGGCTTGTGTTTGGCGCTTGCTTGTTTTTGAGCGATTTTTTCCTGCTGCTATGAGGAAGGGCCAAACCACGATTTTTCGTTTTTCTCTGATAAAAGCCAAATGCCATCTTTTCAGCCCTGACTCTTCTAGGCGATGAAGAAGGGAAGCCCCTCTTTCGTTTTCTTGAAGGCCGTTATAGATGTTTCCCCCGGGAAGCCGATGGGTGGTGTGATTCTCTTCTATAGAAGCAAAGAAGGTCTGCTGATCTTCCCATAGCTGTATCGTGCGCCCTTGCAAGTCTGTGTAGGGCAGGGTCGCAGGAGTCAGAGATGGCAATAACGCGCTCCATTGTTCGGGAGAAAGAGCGGAGTAGGAATAAGCCGAAAGGGGGGAGAGGCAATGTTCTCCAAGAGCAGATGATGTGGAGCCTAAAGATGTCATGAGCGGATTCGAAATGTGACGACACCCTCTGATTTTTTGCTGTTATACCCAAACAAACTCAAGAATTGGATTTGGGTATACATAAGGTAAGCCTTTAAAAAGTAATTGACAACTGTTTTTTTGCTGTGGGGGCTTTGTTCCATCCCCCGATGAATATTGACCTTGAATTTAAAATGAATGTATGAGACATTCGCTGTAAAATTATTTAGCTAAGGAGCTTATATTGTTTCTGTTGACTTCTGCCGCACATCTCTATGGCTATGTTCGAAGCTACCGTTACGTTTATGATCCTGAATGGAGGGATTCGCAGAGTGTTATTCCTCGGGATCAGCTTAAAAAAAGAGAAATTCAAGGGCTTGAGCGGGTGACGGCTATTGCGCAACAGATTATTGGCGAGGACCGGTTTGTATCGGTGGACGCCGGCCGAAATGAAAAAAATTGGTGCGCGACTTATGGCTGCTCCTCAAATGCTAAGATTCTATTTAACACATCATTCCTGAGATCTCTAAGTGATTGCAGCGAGCTTAAAACGATCTATAGGGAGACCTGGGAAACTGCCGTAAAAGATCTTCCCGATGATCCCGAAGAGTTAAAAATTGCCATAGATGAAATGGACCAAGGCGATGTTGCTGTGTTGATGGGGCTCTATGAGGAGCTGTGCTTATCCTTGACTGACGATGAATTGTATTTTGTCCTACGGCACGAGATCGTCGGGCATCATCAATCCCATGACAATGAGGCTCTTCTTAGAATAAAATTCATCGCAACTGTCGCCTCATTAGTTTTTTATAAAATCATTGAAAGTTCAACACTATATACAAATGTCCTGGCTTCTTTGTTTACATTTTATATACCCTCTTTTTGCATAGGAAAACTAACATTTTCACAAGAACTCTGTGCAGATGCAATGGGAGTTGCCGGAGATGAAAGAGCTCTGAGAGGAGCAAAACTTTTTTTTAAGACACTTTTGATCAACGAGCTCGCTTTGAAACGATACTATGAGCTAACAGGTAACGTGGGTAATGTTAGAGATTGGATGACCCGGAGAATAAGAGAAAAATTTAGCCTGTATCATCCATCAGCTGAAATCCGTTATCAACAGGTGATGCAGCTGTTGCAAAAAAAGGACTGAAGCCATCGGCTTCAGTCCCTATAGAAGGATCTCTTTTTTTCCTTATACCTTAAGGTAATAGAGAAAAGATAGCGTTTTTGGTCCAGTTCCACCCCATGGTAGCAATTTCTGAGTAAGCGCTCGCAGCTGAGGAAATCCCGGCCATTGCAACAGCTGTAGCGACGGATGAATTCTTCACTTTTGCTTTCTTTTTGGCAGGGGGCCTTCGGCGGCTTCCTACCTTCTGCGCTTTGCCTAAGACTTCCTCTTTTATTTGTCTGTGCTGATTTCCTGCCTCATGCGTAAAATAAGTTCCCACGGAGCTTGCAAGTGCACCGCCAACGATGCCTCCAGCCGGACCTGCAAGGACGCCTCCAACTGCGGCACCTGCCACGTTTCCGGCAAAAATTCCAGTATTGATACCCGTATCGACGAAATTGGATCGAAAACCGGCTGATTGAGCCTTTGCTCTTTCTTTGATGGCATTAATACGGCTGACTAAAGCAGTTCGTTTATCCTCCGGCAAATTGGGAAGCTTCCTTTCCAAATCTTTAACCAAATTCTTGACCCTATCTGGGGTCTCATTCTTATTATTTTTCCTATAATTATTGAGATCTCCACATACTGATCCTATAATTGCAGTCATTTTTTCCTCCTATTATTCTTAATTGGTTAGTTTTAGTATTTATATGACTAAATTATATTTTATTAGTGTTAAGGTAATTTAAATTAAATATTTAGTTAATATAAATGGGCCAAATCGGCAGCAGTTCCCGTTGGAATAGATAAAGCACGCCATGGGCGAATTGCAATTTTGGTTGCTAATGTGCAGACACTAGTTTCACTACTTGATAGTGTAAAACACAGAGGCACAGAGGACACAGAGAGAAAGGGAGGAACTGGTTAACTAGGCTCAAA
>JBAUVX010000314.1:0-5554 GCA_049583465.1 Waddliaceae bacterium
TTCGTTCATTCAAATGAGGAGCAAGTAGTTGATATGTATGTGAAAGCGATGCTTCAATCTGATTCATGATAAGAAGTGTATCAAATTCATTTTATAAACGTAACATTTATTTGCTTACGGCGCCTTAACCTCAAACGCTCACTACCACAGCTCTTTACTGCAGCAGCTTTGAGTGGTTTGAAGCCTACTCTTGGAAGTCGACTTCGAAGGACCTACCTTCATCTTTTGTGTAGCTTATGCACAAAATTTTAATTCATAATGAACTCCTTTGTGCGCCTGCGGCGCACTTTCAATACCCCAATGACTTCGCGCTACTCTTGCAATTCGTTCTCCTACAGGAGGCAGGGAAGTTATGTAGTATCTGTTTTCTTCGCTTGTCAAACCATTAAAAGTCCGAAAACTTTTCAACATCACAACGCATTTAAGCCCTGTCCAATCATCCTTCGTTGGTAGCCAATCAATATCGTCAGATACATACAATTCCCTGCGTTCATTTCGGCCATGCCCTTTTTCCTCTGTGATAAACGAATCATAAGACACCCCTTTAAACTTAACACTTTCGGCCTGTTCAAAGAAATTCTGAATTTCATCATGTAGTGTAGGTTGATTGTCTTTTACCATCAGAAGATAGTCTGCGCCGTTTTCTATGATTTTTTTTGAAATTGCCCTTTGGCAACCCATAGCATCGATTGAAATGACCGCCCCTTTAACATCAATGCTATCAAGAAGTTCAGGGATAGCGGTTATTTCATTGGATTTTGTTTCTGTTTTCAGTTGTCCAAGAATAAGACCTCTGCATGAGGACCACGCAGAGACCATATGGAGAAGAGACTCTGATTGATTTTTGTTTGATGCGCCCTTTAATCGTTTACCGTCAATTGCAATCATGTCTTCAACTTCCTTTTTGGAAAGCGAGGAAGCCCACTGGCGAAAAAGTGTTTCTGTTTGAAGTGGGTTAAGGCGAACAAGCAACCACCAGAAGGTGTCATAAGTAGGCACACTTTCTTTTAAGTCTAACCACATCATTAGCCACTTTTTTTTCGATGTAGCGTAACGATGAATAGCAGAAATGCTATTGGCACCCCCTACGATAGCGCAGAATATGATGGCTACCAGGGAAAATAGGCTATATGTTTGATTATCATGAACTCGGGGGTCCTCTATGGACTGAGTTATGTCGGATAAACGACTTTTAAAATTCTCTAGGTCTAATTCTCTTGATTCTCCGTTGTATGATTCATTTTTCACACCTTTGGCACACATATCTATCTCCATCGTTAGTTTGAGACAGATATGACAACTAAAATATAGATTGATATCAAGAAATTTTAATCAAAAGGCCCTGGGGTGTCGTACCACGAAGGAGCATTCGGTTTGAATATTTGACCATTATGACATACATTCCGTCGTTGCTGGTTTCTCGATGCGAAAAATTTCTGCTCCGGAGTCGATCCATTCTTTCACAAATGCGATGTGATTGACTTCCTCTTCATCCAGAGGTTGAATTTTGCCAGCGATGGATTTGATTTCTGCGCGCATTAGAGATCCTTTTTCATGAAATACCGATTATGTCCTTTCGGTGCATTTTCTAAGATGCCGAAGATAGAATAGTCATGTCTTAAGTAAAAGTCTTTCGCTTGAAAATCGAAAGTATCCAGATGAGCGAGATAACACTGTTGATCTTTGACGATTTTTTCGACGTGGTTTAATAGTGTCGTTGCAATTCCTTGATTTCGATACTCATCATACACATAGATCAACTCAACATGGAGGATTCCCCAATTGACCCTATACGATTGAATGCCTCCTAGCAGCTGCCCTATTGTATTTTTCACTACAAAATCGAGTCTATGAATCTCGGCTCTTGGAAGTTCGGGAACGACTTTGATATTGAAATCTGTAATTGCTTGATCCAACGCCTTTAATTCATCAGGATCTGCTTTTAATATGTTGTATGCCCCGTCCATCCTTCAAAGCTGGCTAAGCAAATGCTGCATGTCCAAATAAGCCCAATACTCAATGATTTTTCCATCTTTGACGCGATAAACTGTCGCTCCGCTATAAGAAACAGTCTTTTTAGTTGGATTTTTCCCTTTAAATTCGCCTAAATGCGTTCCCTTAGCCCGCCATTGAATGCTAACAAGGTCATTTTCACAAATTACAAGATCGTTGGATACGCTCAGATCTGGAAAAGCTTTCAGTCATGCTTGAACAACAGTCTTCATAGAAGCAGGTCCATAAAAATCTCCAAGCAAGCTATGAATGATGGCATCATTATCGATTAGGTCGTCTATTGCTTTGATATCCTTATCATCCCACACACGGCGCGTATATTCCTCTGCAATTGATTTTGCAGAATCTCTTCCTTGCATACGTATAAAACTCCTATTTCGAAAAGCTATCTATATCATCGCCCCCTTTCTGTTTTTACGACGCTTTATGCTCTTTTGCGTCGTAAAAGCATGTCGTAAAATGTCGTAAAAGATCAACCAAGACGGTTCAGCCCACATTCCGCATGTTACGGGAGGTGATTTCAATAAATTTTTGATTCTAAGTGGGTTACAAAATCGAAGCTTGGTCTGTAGTCACCAATCGAGATTTTGTAATTCACTTAGAATTAAAAAGATGAAGAAATCGCCCGTGCAACATGCGGAATGTGGGGTTCAGCCTGTAGCGGGCTGCTTTTTTAATTCCTTCTTGTGTGACAATCCCTTTTTCTATGAGATCGGCAAGATCCCTTTGCAAAGTGCGTCTGTTTATGCCAGGGCAAAGCGACTCATATTCCTGAATATTAAAATCTTTCTCGTTCGCCATCAGGCTCTCTAATGCCTGTTTCTGCCTCTCGGAAAGCTTATGCTCAAGGACTAAGACGTCCAGTTTCATAGCTTGCGATCCTTTGAACTGGATTTCATGCATTTGGGTTTCCAGTGCTTTGCAAAAATATTCAAGCCAGCTCGTCATATCCATGTTGTTGTTTCTAACTGATTGGAGAGCCTGGTAATAGTCCTGCCTGTTCCTATCATAGTATTCGCTGATGGTGAAAAGTTTTTTGAAATCATATCCTGAACGATAGAGGCATAAAGTAGAAAGAAGCCGGGACGTTCTGCCGTTTCCGTCTACAAACGGGTGGATGTGGACAAGCTGGAATTGCGCTATTCCGGCAGCAAGCACAGGGGGAATAGTTCGTTCGTTTTGAAGCCACTCCGTTAATTCAGCCATCAAAACCGGAACATCGTAAGGAGCGGGTGGGGTATAGATGATTTCTTTGGTTTTCGAGTTAGCAACGTAATTTTGAATAGTCCTGTATTGCCCTGGTTTGGCTGTATTTCCTCTGACACCCTCTACTAAACGGCTATGAATTTCCCTGATTAAACCTTCAGTGATCGTTCCTTGGGAGAAAACATAATCGGCGACAAAATCAAAGGCTTTTTTATAGTTCAGTAATTCTTTGACATCTTCGGAATCCACGCCTTGCATTCTTTCGCCTGAAATGAGTCTTTCAGATTGATCGAGGCTCAAGTGAGTGCCTTCTATGTGCGTTGTGTGGTGAGCTTCCAAAATCAAAGCGCGGGCTTGCATTTTGGATATCCAGTCTTTTGAAAGGGTTGCTGCTTCCAAAAAACCTCGGGTGCGCTCGATAGAAGTAAGCGCAGATGCTATAGGAATGGAAATAGTGAATTTAGGTTCAAAAGTCATGATTTACGACACTTTTTTCTTTATTATGTCATAAAAAGCGATACTGAGCAACCTTTTTACGACATTTTACGACATTTTTTATGACAATTCTTTCTAAAATCCGTCGTAAAAGCACAGTAAAATTATTTTTTTATCCCTTGTTTGCAATAGGGAAACAGCTGTTTCCCTATTCAAAAAAACTGGGCATTTGTATTAGATTATGTAAGTTCAATATGTTAATATTTTTTTCCAGGATTTCGGAGGACAAATGCATGGACCGGAAAGAGGATTGCTTTCATCTGGGAGTTAAGGCTCTTATCTTTAATAAGAACAACGAAATGCTTTTGCTTGAAAGGCATCATCCATCTAAAAAAATGTACTGGGATATTCCCGGAGGACGTGTTCAAAGAGGGGAACCTCTCATGGAAACGCTTATGCGTGAAGTAAAAGAAGAAACCGGTTTTGATCAAATCAACAGCATCCGCCCATTTACAATGGTTCTTACGAACATTCGCATCCCAATTCATGAGAGCGATGTAGGTTTGATTTTCTCCATTTTCCATTGTAAAATTCTAGAAACTGCTACTCCTATTTTAAGCGAAGAGCATGTTGGTTTTGAGTGGCTTGATCCAAAAGAAGCCGCGCAAAAGCTAAGCGCCCAATATCCGAGTGAATTTCTTTCTAATCTAGCTTTAATAAAGGAATAGGTAATTGTGGCAGATACCTTTTCTCCAGAGCAAAGAAGCCGTGTGATGTCAAAAATTCGATCTGGAAATACATCCCCTGAAAAAACCGTGCGTTCTTATCTGCATGCTCGCGGATACCGCTTCCGGCTGCACCGCAAGGGGCTTCCTGAAAGGCCCAACATAATACTCCCGCGCTTCCAGACAGTTGTATTCGTACACGGCTGCTTTTGGCATCAATGTCCTCTATGCAAAGGCGGAAGGCTGCCAAAGAGCAACCTGGCCTACTGGGAAGCTAAGCTTAAAAAAAATCAAGACCGCGATAAAAAGAATATCGAAAGCCTTGGATGGAGAGTGATCGTAATATGGGAATGCCAAATCGATGAAAAGAGCATCGAGCGCTTGGTGGTTCAAAAACTTAAGGCCGGCTGGGATCCTGGCAAAATTGGAAGGTAGAAACATGATAGAAAAACAAAAGGATAGGAAAAACAAACGGGTCTGAGGCTTTCCAGCCGGCTGGAAGGCCTCAGACCCGATGAATCTTGTCACTAGAAACTTGTTTTTTTGAATGTCTAGATGGGTTAGGGGTCTATTATTGCCGAAATGTCTTACTTGAGATCCAAAATAAGAGAGAAAAATGGCAGGAAGAAGTTTCTCCGCCTTCTAAAGGCGGGTTTTCAAAGGCGTTCTCAAAATCAATCTTCCCAAATGGGGGATCAGAATAATCCTCTCAAAAAGGAGGGCCTGAATTATCATCCCAATGAGGAGGATCTGAATTATCATCGAAGAAAGGAGGATCTGGGCCTAGTTCTTCTGCTATTTGATTCTTGCCTTCTAACGGTAAAAATCCATCCTGTGTCCAGGGCAACAGCTGGCAAATGCCCCAATCGAAAGGGTCATATGGCGGGTCGAATTCCGGGATCTCAGTAGCCCAGCCGATTCCGCTTAAGATCCTTCTTATTTCGACAGAGTGCATAACAAAGGCAACGATTTTCATCTCTTTGCCGCATGTGCACAGGAGGGGATTGACTTCATAAATGCGTGCGATCAGCTTAGCCCAGCTGAGGGAAACCTTTTCCGCTGACTCCTGCACGTCCGGAGGAATACTCGATTTCGTCCGCTTTTGGGCATTAGCAGTTACTTTTGGACGCACAGGAGAATTTGGTGCGAAAACGCCGTGGTAATGCCTACGATGG
>JBAUVX010000315.1:0-7025 GCA_049583465.1 Waddliaceae bacterium
GTTCATTCAAATGAGGAGCAAGTAGTTGATATGTATGTGAAAGCGATGCTTCAATCTGATTCATGATAAGAAGTGTATCAAATTCATTTTATAAACGTAACATTTATTTGCTTACGGCGCCTTAGGCAACGAGCCTTTACAGTTTGAAGGTCTCATAACGCATTAACAATTCGCCCATGGGGTCTATTCTTAAAAATTAGGAAGGGAAAAATGTGTCAAATTCCAACTCAAAAAATTATTTTTACGGAAATACCTGCAAGTTCAAAATCTATATTGCACGAAAAGGCAAATTTTAAATATAAATAACATTCTATCAACCAAGTATTTCGAAGGTATATCATGGGATGGTCTAGCGACGGGAAAGAAGGCGGATCTGATGGGAAAGAAAATAGCAAAGACGGCGGGACGGATTCTGGATTTCACGAGTCCCATGAAATTTTGTGCAACGAGGGACACGGGGAAGTATTTGTTTTTTAAAAACTCCAAGGGGATGAGGTCATGAAGCGAACGTTTATTCCCCCTCATTACCGCCCCTACGTTCCTGGAACGGACTTTTCGTATGTAGAAAAAAAATCCACGGTATTGTCTTTAAATCCCATCATCATCCTTGCCGTTAAAGAAGATATCGTGCCAAAAGAGTTCATGCGAGAATTGGGAAATGACGCAACGCGCGTCAGTCTTTTATATTATGATGATCTTGGAGACTCTTGGGATTTTGCCTTTTACAAAGGAGAGTTGCATCTTTTCCAAGATAACTCGAAGATTAAAACCATTGCCATTTATCATCGACACCCTGGCCTAAAAAAAAGCCACCCCGCTTATTTCAAACACTTAGCCTTCCTGGAGGCGCTTGAACAATGGAATGGCAAGCTTGTAGGGCAGCGTCACTGTCACTTTCAGAATTCCTCTAAAATGTATCAGATGATTTGCTCAATGCAAAAAGCGCAAAAAGAAACTGAAGAAGAAGAGGCTGTTCTCCCGTACTCGTTTTTCATTAAAGGGCATGAAAAATTAGCCAAGCAAAAGCTCAATTCTTCCCTTATTGTCAAATCCTGTTCATCTCATCGCTCAAAAGTTGCTACTCGAGAAGAATTTCAAAAATGGGATAGAGAACCAATGAAACATCTTCCTACACTCTTTCAGCAACACATCAAAGGCTCTGATCTTCGAGTGCATGTTTGTGATAGCATTTTTTGGACCTTGAAAGTAAAAAATAAAGACCATGTGGATTATCGCTATTCTACTCGAGGCTCGGTCAACTATGAACATACTAAAATAAGCAGTGGGGTGCAAAAGTTTTGTAAAGCTCTGGCTACCAAGGAAAAGAATTCTCTCGTAGGTATTGACTTTGTCCATTCAGATGGAAAATATTATTGCTTAGAATCCAATCCTGGTCCAGGATGGAGCACATTTAATCATCCAAGCAAAACAGAGTTTGCCTATGCTGTTTTTTTTAAACTAATGCCAAAATCTGATCCATTTGAAGAACTACAAGGAGCATCAAATGAATAAACACATTTTTTTTAGTATGGCCCTAATAGCTTGTTTTACAATGTTTAAATTATCAGCAGAGGAAAATATGTCGTATTATATGGCTAAAAATATAAATCACGGAAGTCAAACTTATGGCAAAGAAACGGTTGAAGAAATCCAAGCGAATGGATTTGTCAAATTAGATGGCACAAGAGTCACAGATTACTTGCAAGTCAATGGACGTCTAAAGGCAGAAGATGCTCAGATTGAAGAGATGCAGATCAATGGACACGCAACTCTCGATCGCTGTCTTATCAAGCAAAAAAGTGTCGTTTGTGGAGCACTTATTGCAACAGACTCAAAATTTGCAGATGAGCTGTCTGTCTCCTCTGAAAGAGTCGTTTTTAATTCATGTGCCCTTGCTTCTCTTCACATTCTGCGGGTCGGAGGATATCAAGGCGTGCAAGTCGTGGAACTAAGAGGAAAAACAAGAATTGACGGTCCTATTACGTTTGACAGCGGTAAGGGCGAAGTCATTGCTGATCCAGATACTGAAATTACAGGTGGGGTTATCGAGGGAAAAATTCGAAAGTAAGCATGCACGCTTTATTACTCACTAGCGACATTCGAGAACCCGTATCGCATATATTATTCACAAATCGAGATACTCTGAACTGTCCTCTAATCGTGCTGACCCTTGAGGATTTTCTCAAGCAAGTTGAGGTATTTGATGAAGTCATTAATGGAGTGCCAAAAATTGAATGGACTCTTCCAATTTACAGGATTACTAATTCTCAGGACTTTTTTCTGATCAACAGAGTCCTCTCTGTGCCAGAAAGCTTATTTGGAGATTTTCATCCACTGGATAGGGAATATGCACTTGCAGAGTTTCGAGCATATCTAACCTTTGCAATCGAAGCTTTTCCACTTGCACTTGCAAAGCCGGGACCTGGAGGCTTGTCCGGAAATCGTTTTTCGCTTCCTCAGCAGTGGGGTATTGTACAAAAAGCTGACATCGACATTTCAACTCCCGACTATTTTCTCGGAAACCCCAAATACTCCCCCCTTAAGGAAACCCAGCTCATAGTGCATTCAACGCCGTATAACTACTATTATTGGAAGCCAAGTGTCCCTTCCTGTAAAAAGAGGGAGGTTAATTTCTGCTTTTCCAGACCCTCCGGTATTCCTACAATTTGCTCAATTTTGGGGGAAGCGGTTTTTGTTTTTCCCTATTTTGAAAATGCACTGCTCGATCAATCAATAGACTCTCAGCTCATCTTCATAGCCAAGCAGCTTGCAACGACATTTGAGTATTCTATTGCTGAATGCTTGCTTTTTGTAGATGTGGATAAGATCACATTCGGTATGATTTCGAACATCCCTTATGCCTCTAGGAAAAAAGGTTTTTTTACTTCTGCACTTATTCAAGCATTCAATACATTAATACCCACTGAGGCTTGTTGTGAATTATGAGAATATAATAAAAATTAGTAACCTTGAAAAAAAATTTGCTGAGAGAGCGATATTTCACAATTTTGATCTTTCCTTACAAAAGGGCCAAGTGTATGGGGTCGTTGGTCCAAATGGTTGTGGAAAAACAACTCTCCTTAAGCTTATTTGTGGGTTGATTCTACCAGATAAGGGTACCATTGAAGTTTGCGGTTATAACATCCAAAAATCTCGCTCAAAAGTGATGCCAAAAATCGGAGTCGTTCTTGAAGGATCTCGAAACCTTTATTGGAGGTTATCAGGTTGGCAAAATTTAGTGTATTTTGGTGGGCTTAGAGAAGTTTTTGGCCAAACACTGCGCACAAGTGGAGAAGTATTGCTGAAAGAATTACAGCTATGGGAGAAGAAAGATGAGCTTGTGCAGAACTATTCAAGGGGAATGCAGCAAAAACTCGCCATCATCTGTGCTTTCGTATCAAATCCTGAGCTGCTCATACTAGATGAGCCTACTCTAGCCTTAGATTCCTCTTCTCAAGAAGTTTTTGAAGAATGGATCAAGAAAATCACCCAGGAAAAGAAAAAAACAGTTGTGATTACGAGCCATCAACATCTGATGCTTAAAAAACTCTGTTCGCAGATAATACCTTTACCTGTCGAATTAGAAACTACTCTTGCAGATTCAATCAAATTAAACGAACCAATAAATGTATAGTTTTTATAATATTGCAATAAATGAAATTAGAAAGGAGCTACTCCTTGTTTGGAGCTATCGCATTCAGTGGCTATGTGAGATCATAGCACTCACGCTCTTTTTTTTCTTCTTAAGTCGAATGAATTATGCTTTCTCAAAGGACAACAATTTGGAATTTTCTCTAATGAGCTATGCCACATGGTTTTATGCCATTTTAATCATTGGAGACATGGCAGGAAAATTAGCAAATGAGATGCGCACCGGAACATTCGAGCAAGTCAGCCTGGCAGTCGTTTCAATGCCTTGGATTTTGATAGCAAGAGTTTTCGCTTCTATCATTCGTGCTACTGCGCTCTTTCTGCTATTAATTATCCCATTGGCAACCCTATTCTCCATTCATATTTCTATTCAAAATATTGGACTGTTCTTTGCGGTTTTTGTGGGGCTTTTACCTGGATTACTGGGATTGAGTTTTTTACTAGGTGGGATTACCTTTATTCTCAAAGAGGCAGGTCCTGTAATAAATATTGTGAATAATACTCTTCTTTTTCTAAGCGGTGGATTTGTTCCCTTAGATACTTTTCCCAATTGGGTGGTAACGATTAGCAAGCATCTTCCAACTACTCAAGCAATCAGTATCTTTAGAACTAATATCCAGTTTCCTGCCCATTCCTTTTTTCCTCTTGCAAAGGTAGAAATAGGTAACCTAGTCGTGCATTCTTGCACCTATCTTATGATCGGGCTGCTTGCCTTTTTATACTGTGAAAAAAAAGCAAAATCAGCGGGATCCTTGGGTCATTATTAACGCATTTAAGGGGCAATGCTTTGTTTCTTATTTCGCAAATAAAAAATAAATTTGAGTGCCAATTTATCCATTTGTTGAACAATTCTTCACACACGAGTAGTATATATTTACTCACCCTTTTTTGTGCAAAAAAGATTATGCTCTTTCATAATCCGATAAATTAATTTCGGATTACATGGAATTCCTTCTCTGTAGCGCAAGCTTGCCCATACACGTCGATAACCCCAAAAGGAATCAGGAGTAAGTTCAATTTCTTTCCGCGGTCAGTCCAGCGCCTTTGTGACTCGCTCTTCGATTATTTCACGACACCCTCTAGTACAGAAAGCCGAAATAATGGAGCGGGAGAGATTTCCCGTAAGGGTAGAGGATGTCGTCCTTTACCAAATAGGCAGATTGTAGAGCTTCCTTTATCTGACGAGACCTCTTTTTCTTTCCACCAATTTCAAAGATTGAATTCTCTACGGAAAAATCGCCGACTTTGGAAAAGAATACCTCTTTTCCCGCGTCCATAACCGACTGATAGAAGAACAGTTCGCGCTCCGTGTCCTTCGAAACGGTTGCACCGGTAAATTTTTCCATGGCATACAGCAGGGTTGTGTTGTTCAAAAATACTTTAGCCGGCTTGCGAAGGGCTACGGAGCCTCCTTCTTGAGGATATACCATTCGCACCAAACCCACATCGTTCAATATCTGCAAATAATGCGCCGCGGTCTTGTGATCGATTCCCAGATGGCCTCCGAGATTTGTTGTACTGACCTCTCCCGGAGGGATGTTGGAAAGATAAGACAATATTTTCTTAAAATATTGCAGGTTGGGAGTTTTTAAGTTATAATAATTTGCGATATCTTCGTAAATGGCTTTGTCCACAACCCTTCTTAGCTTTTCGTAGTGCGTCAGGGGGTTTTCCTCAACAAAAGGATAGTATCCCATTTCCAGATACTGCTGAAAGATCGGTTTGAGTTTTTCAACTTTACCGGGGGCAGTCGCTTTTCCGGAAAGCAGATCCTCCCAAGTGATGGGATCCCATGTCTTTTCTCCATGAAAGTTCAGATATTCTCGAAAGGACATTCCCTTTAGATGATAGAGCACTGCCCTTCTGGAAAGATCATAACTTCCATGAACTAAATCGAGCATGGAACTTCCTGAAAAGACGACACCCAGTTTGGGAAAGGAGTCATAGATGTTTTTGAGCTCCTGGTTCCAGTTCGGATATTTATGGATCTCATCAATAAATATCATCTTGTACCCACTGTGCGCGTATAAATCAGAGACAAATTCCACGAGATTGAAGGAGTCGAAATAGACTGAATCCGCACTGAAATAAAATGTTTCTTTGTTGGAGTAAAGCTCATTTTTGATGTATTGAAGCAGCAGCGTGGTTTTTCCCACCCCTCTCGGACCCACTAATCCCGTTAAGCGATCCTTTAGGGAGAAAATAGGGTAGAGATATCGCTGAGTCGTGATTTCAAGTTCTTCAATCAGACGGTGATAGGTTTCCGTGATAAACTTAATCATGGAGTATACTCCCTAAATTATCTCTATTTTAGGGAATAAACTCCCGAAAGTCAAATCCATCCTCTGTCTAATGTAATAAATGACAGAACAAGTTGCCGATGCTTTGCCGCAAGGACGCCAAAATAGTAGGCGTCCCGGTCATATTGGTGTTAAACCCCACCTCCCGCAACATGCGGAATGTGGGTTAAACGCCCGTTCGCTTGAGAAAAGTGAACGGGCGTTGTTTAAAAAACAAAAGGAAAAAGCTCAGAGTTAGACATACCACGAAGGTATCATTGAAGGTATTTGCATGTTATCATACGCCTTGCAAAAATCGTCTAGAGTCAACTACTTTGCTCCTGGGGTCTTCAGCCGCTTCAGAGGGATCAACGCCTGCTTGAGCCACTCTTTGCAAGGCATGCATTTTTGCTTCATGGACGAGTTTTTTGATATACCCTCCAGTGAGATAAACGTTTGCGAATCGTTCCGCAGCATTTTGACCAAGGCATCGCTCGTCACACTTTCTTCAAGCAAATTTTTTTCACGATACTTCTTGAGATAGGTATCAAAAATTGCTTTTTTACCTTCTTTGCCAGGACGTTTGATCGGAACGAGTTTAGTCATTTCGCTATTCTTTCTTTGCACAAACTCTTCATCAACCTGAGAAGGGTCATACTGAACGATCCCGATGATAAGCAATTGGTCCGGGAGATCTGAAATATCTCCAAAGAGAAATTTCAGGTTCATTAGAGATTCCTCTATGGGCGATTTGTTATCATTCCCAAGAACTGAAGATAGGAACTTGATGTCCGTATCCATCTTATCCAACTCATCCAGTATGACGATGTGTAAAGGTGCAGCGTCTCCAAGATCATTGCATGCTGTTTTAGCCGGTTTGATGATTACTTTAATTTTTTCTTCAACCGTACGTCTTTATTCTGTCAACGCAATTTTTTGCCAAGTCAAAAATTTGATTCACGAGAGGTATATTTACGCCATGGGCGAATTGCGATTTTGCGATTTCGGTTGATAATGCGCAGGTACTAGTTTCACCACTCATTTAAAGCATGGTTGTTAGTGTAAAACACAGAGACACAGAGAGCACAGAGAGAA
>JBAUVX010000316.1:0-10421 GCA_049583465.1 Waddliaceae bacterium
AGTCTTCTTAAACAAGATAAAAGGACAAAAGGTAGTATTAAAGCTAAGAGGAAAAGGGCTGGATGGTGCACGAACTATCTGGAAAAGGTGTTAAATTTTATCAAATCTTTAGCATGAAAAGGCCCTGTACAAAACCCCCGTCGCTAAGAGTTCGCATACTGTTTTAACGATTTTATCGGGATCTTGCCGGGATCCAGCTCGGTCAAACACTGGAGGAATAATTGCGCAATGTGAAGATTTGTGATCAAAGGAATGTAATGGTCGATCGCTAATCTGCGAATCCTGTACCCGTCTGTCTGATGCACAGAACCGGGGATACCGGGGATATTGATGATCAAATCCACCTGTGTCCAAAGGAGAGTTTATAGGTGCCGGCTCCTGCAGCTAAAGCAAGCAGCTGGCAGCCTAAGCAAATGCCGAAGATCGGTTTTTGGGTCGATGTCAAGGCTTTTTTCAGGATGGCGATAGTTTCTGAACACTTTTGGGGATTCCCCGGGCCATTGGAAATGAAAACCCCATCGTAGGTTTCATGTGTGAAATCATAGTCATAAGGAACACGCTGTACAGTAATGGGAAGGGCGCATAGAGAGCGGATGATGCTTGCTTTCATTCCACAATCGATAGCAAGCACCTTCTTTTCTTTCTTTCCGTTCAATGTGGTGATGGTCCGACAGGAAGCTTGCGCGACGAGATGTTCTTTGTTAGGGTCGGTAAAAGGATATGTGTTTTTCTTTTCGTTTGTGATGACCCCTGCCACGGTTTCTTTTTCTCGTAGGGCTTGTGTAAGCGCTCTGGTATCCACACCGGTGATGATGGGAATTTGCTGCTCTTTCAGCCATTCTAAAAGAGAATATTCTCCGCTATGATGACTCCATAGCAAGCATGCTTCGTTGACGACCACTCCGGATACATGGGCTTTATCAGACTCCCAAAACTTTTGCGGAGCGATACCATAATTGCCAATTAGGGGATAAGTGAAAGTGAGGATTTGTTTTGTATAAGAGGGGTCTGTCAGGGCTTCCAAGTATCCTGTCATTCCGGTGTTGAAGACGACTTCTCCGAAAAAAGATCCTTGCTGCCAACAAGGAGAGCGGCCATCAAATGTTTCACCGCTTTCTAAGACAAGCTTAGAGGGGTGAAACGTCATCTTGCCATCCTCCATTCCTATAGGATGCTTTTTACCGAAAGGTAGCGCAAATGATCGAAGGGCTCGCCGGTCTTAACAACGTGGACTTCCCCTAAATCTAAAAGATGTTGACTGACAGAGCATCCAACTTGAAAGCTTTGCAGGTTAAGAGAGAATCCATGACCTGCAGGGAGAATAATCGGCTGTTGGTCGGAAGATGGAGAGCTTTTGCCATACTCTTTACGCAGTTTTTTACCAACCTCTAGGCGAATGTCCCCTTCTCGTCCTTCAAATTCGACGCATAAGAGCAATCGTGGTTTGATCTCTTCTAGCAAAGTGTATGTGCCATAGTAACCCAAGCTGTTGGAATGGTAGTGCAGCTTTCCGTAATCGTTAGCTTCCGTTTCTCCAAATCCTGCGATGAGGATATCGCATCTTCCCAGATGATGCGCTAATAATGGCGACCATGGGGCCCCGGAAATATATCCGATGCGGCGCGAGGCCATCTCCTTGTCTTCTTCTTGCATAGTCAGGTCGAAGCGGATTCCTAAAGCAGATGTTTCCTGATTTTTTTCTTTAAAGTCGGCTTTGCCGAAAACATGGCTCTTGGAAGAAATGGAGAAAAAGTTAAGGGTTACTCCCTCAGCTAACTCCTGCTTCTCAACATCGGGAGAGTCGATGAACAATTCCAGGCTATGAACGGTATTCCTCTCCTGTTTAAAATTCGGAGTTAGCAGGTGGGAAAGGGTTTGGTAGGCTTTGTGATTTAAATAGTAGTTGATTACATGGAGTTCGGGATTCACTTGATTGAGCCGGTAATTCAGATCATAGATTCTCGTCACATCGGTGTAAGCTCGAAGATGCTCTTTTGTCACAATGACATCGTGAATGTCTTGGATATGCAGCCCTTGACTGTGAAAATTTTCCAGAAAATGAGGACCGGGATTGACCGCAATGCCTCTCCCATTCCAGCGGATGAAAAAACCGCCGGAGTTTTGCCTGGAATGCTCGGCTAATAACGGGTGATGGTTGGCAGACGGCGAGCTTTGTTTTTTCGTCCAACTGTCGAGGATATAGAGCACTCGGTCTTGTATCGGCTTCTTTTCCTTGAATTCTTTAATGTAGTTGTGCACAAGTTCCTTTTCTCGTTGTTGGAACTGTTGAATACACTGCTCCAGAGCACGTTCCGCATCGGAATCCACACCTAATTGATGAGCAATTAATTCCCGGGTTGAGGGGGCTTCTGTTGGCTTTACCGGATTGGCAGCGCCGCTTTCAGGAAGATGGCCGCTTTTTTTTAGTGCGTCAATTTTTCTTTCGATTTCTTTGGCTTCATCTTGTTGATGAATGTTTTTGCAGATTTCCAATTGTAAGAGAAGGGTAGGGAAATCCGAGGGTCTGATTTCCAGCGCTCGGCCAATAAAGTGTTTCGCCTTTTCCAAATCCCCCCTTTCGAATGAGATATGTGCAGAAGCACGAATAGAAAAAAACTCAAAGTAAGGAACAGTCCTGGCTTTCATATAGTGGACGAGGGATTGCTCGTAGTCGTTTTTATAAAACGCTTGCTCTCCCATGAAGAACGAATTCTCTTCTTGGGAAAGGTCGACAGCACTTTTTTGCTCTTCAATATAGGTAAAGAGCTTTTCTAAAGCTTGCGGATGATTGGCAATATAAAGGTTCAGCTTTTGAAGATGGGAGAGATAGCGTTCCATTGTCTCTGTTGTTGTGACAGGCTCGGTTTTTGTGATCATTCTTCTTCCCTTTACGACACCGCTTTAACGGCTCATGGAGTAGCGAGGATTGCCGGAAGGAGTGTAATTGGCCGAAGTCACCCGAACGGGTATTTCCGATGCCCGGCCTTCATAATAGTAGGCGGAAAATGAAATGAGGCGCGTTCCGGCGATAGCCTCTTTTCCGTCAATATCCACAATAGCCTGATACTCGCGCATAGCCCACTCGTTGCGGATGAAATCGAACATCGAAGGCCATTGATGGTACTTGGAAAAATTGATCACGAGATATTGGCCCGGTTCGATGGACGGGAGGTTGACTCTTTCTGTCTTGAAGATCACACTTTCGGGATTTGCGTCCATTGGTTTTGGAAGTCCAAATTGCACAAAAACCCGGCCGGGAGCGCTGGGAACATCGCCGACATTTTTCACAATTGCCGATAACCTCATCTCTGTTCTGGGAATCACTTTTTCAGAGGGCTGCTTGGGAGGCTCAAGAGCGTTGGCGTTAATTGCGGCTTGCAATAAAGCACCCTTGACTGCACCGGCTTCCTTTTCCTCTGCTGTTATCCGTCTTGTGCTGATCATTGACAGCATCATGAAAAGACAGAATATACCCGCCCCCGTACGACATTTTCTTAACATGGAAGAGATCCTTTTCTTTAAGATAAGATGTTCGAAGACACACCCCTGAGGCAGCTTTGCTCCTTGGCTCCCATTTGTCCTCGGAATCCAACTCTTATACTGCAGTGTCCCCCGTGAACGGTTGCCTCTTGGGCAGAATATACCACTTGTCTTGTCAAAGTTCAAGCTGGTTTTTTAAGAAAGTTTCCGGTATCAATATAGCTAAAGCAAAAGGAGTAAAGCATGATCGGATATGCCTGTCGACTCAAACGTGCTCTAGCAAAGGGGATATTGCCTCTTGCGTTGGGCTGCAGCGTTCTTTTTTACAGTGGGGAACTCACGGGAGCGGTTGAGAAAAGCGAGAAGATTGTTGCCGCAGATCAATTGCTTGAACAAAACATGAGCATTGAGGACAAATACGGCTTTGAGTTCCATGGCCGGCGATTTATCGGCTATCCCGATGTCTACTCTCCCATTATCTTTGGCGGTGCGAATAAGCAAACGGATATCAACATCAATGAAGGTGAACGCTTCCTGGAGCTGGGCTGTGGAACGGGAGTTTTCTCCGTTTTGGCCGCCTTGGAAGGGGCAAAGGGTGTTGTAGCCGTCGACATCAATGCCGCAGCTGTTGCCAATACCCTTGAAAATGCAAAACTGCATGGCGTTGACAACAAGGTAACGGTATTGCAGGGGGATATGTTTCTTCCTCTCGCTAAGGAAGACCTCTTTGATGTGATCTTTTTCAATATCCCTTTTTGCCATAGAAATTGCGATGCGAGCGAGCTGACAATGCTGGGGAGAAGCTTGTATGATCCCGAGCACGATCTGCTGCATCGTTATTTTAGGGAAGGAAAGGAGAACCTCGCACCCGGAGGCCGCATGCTGCTAGGCTATTCGACGACCCACGGCGATATTGAGCTGATGCATCAATGGGCAGACGCTTATGATTGGGAAGTGAAGCTTTTACACAAGTTTGGCGATGAGAAGATCGACTTTTTCACCGTCGAATTGTATGAATGCCGTCCGCGGCTCTAACCGCTAAAGGCTCTTGTATATTATTGTCTCTAACTCTTGAAGGGCGCCATTTAACAAAGAGTGGTTCATTTCTTTTATTTTACTTTCAATCTCTTCTACTGCAGGGATTTTTTGCTTGATGTCTGCATCCGGGTGCCACTCTTTCCACATTTTTAAAGGACCTTTAATTTCGAATATTTGTTCAATAATTTTTGCGAAAGTATCTATACTATTATGACTTTGTTCCTTTTCTCTTGCTAGCTGACAAACCATCTCTCTCAATGAGGAATTATTGTTTAAATCTGCAGCCTGTGGATAGATCTTAAAGTCATCAACACGAGATTGGATTTTTTTTACCAACACGACTAACTGTTCGTGAGTCTCTCGCTGTATTTGGACTGTTACACGAGCCTTTAATTCCTTAGATGCCATGCAGCAAGATCTCTTCTCTTTTATGGGTAAAAATGACGTCGCTTCAAGGATAAGATCCGTTGGGAATGGCTTGCAATAATTTGCACTTTGAACACTCATGATACCTCTGTGGTTGTATATTTTTTACAGGCGTGATTGTATATTTTTTTACGTAATTATTCAATAAATTTGTGTTTTTACTCGATCCTTGGGCCGAGTTTTGGTTAGAGAATATTTAAAAAATCTTATTAATAACTTTATATTCTTCACATAAATCTAGCATAAAATCATTAAATTAAAAAAATAATCTCTTAACTAATTAAATGAGGATAGAATAATGATAGGTCCATCATCAACCATTAAAGCTGAGCAGCAGTATTTAGATAGAATGCTCGATAAATCTGAGTTTAAAGATGATAAAGATTTGCTTTTAGAATCTTCTGTGATTTTTTGTGCTTTTCGAAATAATTTTATGGAAGGTGCTCTAGTGTCTGGAGAAAGATTGCATAATCGTGAGGCAAAAAAAGCATTTAAAGCTCATGTAATCACTCATTGCCAAACAACAGGAGAAGCAGATTTTTATGCTGAAAAATTCGCAACGATTTGGATGAGAGCAAAAAAGGAAGGTAAATCCGAGGAGGAAATACAGCTGCTTCTTGCTAATGAGGAGGGACGCTTGGTGAAAAATTTACCAGATATTTCACCAAATGATATTAGGCATCAAGATCTCACCAGAATAAAAGCAAGAGCTAATTTGGCCCGCAAACAGGCAAAACAAAAGTTTGAGGCCAAACTTCATGAAATAGTTGAAGCCTTAAAAAAGGGTAGCAAAGCATCGTATGCCAAAAAGGAAGAGTCTTTGGGAGAACAAAGACGCGATGAGTTGCGGGAATTGGTTTTTCAAAATAAAGACTTGGGCAGCTTGACTCGTAAAGAAAAACAATTTGTCAAAGAATTTCGGGAATTACTCGAGCCTGATGCAGCAGCGGCAAATCCAAAAAAGAAGAAAAAAAGAAAGAAAAATTGCCATTCTAATACCGGTAGAGGAACAGAGAGCGTCAAAGCACAAGCTGCCCCTCCCAAGCCATTGAGAATGGCCCCGGAGGCTCCCCAGCTCTCTTCCGATCAGCAGCAAAGGGTACGACATTTAGTAGAGCTGAACGGGCGCCGTCCGTTGGCCGAGCATTCTCGGGTGACAAGAAGATGGAAAACTGAAGATCCGGAAACTCTTCGAAACAATGTCGATTGGGTAAATGGGCAACCGGTGCATCGGTATAGACACTGCTCAGACGAAGAGGTGTTGAGTCAACGTGCTAAACATTATCTTCCTGATTTAGCGAAAACCTTTCAAGACCCTCAGGAGCGAGAGATCTACACGTATGCTACAGATAGGGGTTTCGGGATCATGAACGAATTTTTCTATGGGGACGGCACCCAAGGCGAATACGGAACAACTCGCTTTGGCATTGGTGAACGCGATGGGAAACCTTGGGTTTATCACCAATATGTTGAAAGTGGTATTGATCGGCCTGTGGAGGAATTGATGAGGGATCAAGAATCGGCCCCTCCTAGTGAATCTGAAGATGACGAAGAGTGGGAACCCACGGTAAAATGTCAAATTGAATCGATCTCGGATACAGGTGTTATGACTGTAAAATTCCCCGGAGAGAAGCATTGGCTTAAAATTTATCCTTTAAGGCAAAGAACTTAAGCCTGGGTAAGGGAGCCATGCCGGCATGGCTCCCTCCCTTAGCGAGTTTCCCCTAAGCACTTGTAAGCCCGGTTATAAGACCTGTAGTTTAACCGGCACCGGCGTCTCTTGATTTTGTCTCGATCACATGCCGCATGTCGGTGAAGTTGCCATGGAGGTATTGTCGTAAATTGTACCGAAAATTGCGATAGGATTCTTTGTCCGTCGATTTGGGGCGGGGAGCGACTTCCGGTGTAATCAAGAGGTTGGGAATATTCCATAATTTCGATTGGGGAGGCACGGGCATCTGATAGAAGGCATCCCATAAAATCCCGCGATATTTTTCTGTAGCTGCCGCTTCAATCAAAGCCTCTTCATCGATGAGTGCTTTGGCTCCAATGATAACCAAAATAGAATCATCTTTCATGAGTTCAAGAATGTCCTTTTTTAAGAAGGGTTCTTGTTGTTTTGCTCGAGGGAGGGCGACACTGACGACATCAGCAGCAGGAAGAACCGAATGGAGTTCTTTAAATGAAAAGACTTTATGGCAATAGGCGTGAAAAGTGCGCTGTTCCTGCACTCCCCATACTTGCATTTCCATCTGTTTAGCCTGTCTGGCAAGCTCTACTCCTACCCTTCCCAGTCCAATCTGCAAAAACACCCGTTTATTCAAGGTCCACATCGATTCACGCCACTTACTGTCCCAGAGAATTACCGGATGTTTGCGCGCTTCTAGCCAATGAAATAGGTTCTTAGCGAAGGCAAGGATTCCTCCCATGACATATTCTCCAATTTGACGGATGTTTTCTTCCGGAGTGCAGGTCACGATAATGTTTCCTTGCTTTTGAATATCTTTCAGACAGAGGGCGCTAAGATTGGGTATGGGACAGTGGATCCAACGAAGGGAGTGCGCCATCGACAGTTCATTTTGCGAAAAATGGCTGCCATAGAGCACTTCAATAGATCCCCATTCTTTTTTTCCAAGATTTTTGTAGGTGGCATCACTGGGAGAGAGAAAGAGATATTGAGGAAAATCATCAATAAGGACCTGAATTTCTTCTTCAGATAGGCGTGTCTGCAAAAGAACAATATTCACCCCGAAAAACCCTCTTGCAACAGTTTAGTTGACATCGTGCACGATCGGTTGCTGATCTCGGGCTTCATCATCGCTCCTAATGCAAATTGAGAGAAACTTCCTGTTAAGCGCGGCTTTGCAAAACTTTTAGACGAAGATGTCGAAAGAGCCAAAGTCCTGAGAAATTCATGCAGCCGAGAGGAGTTTCTTTCTCCAGACGAAGGCAAAAATTTTGCAAAGTCGATTTCTACATATCCCAATTCTTGAGTTTAAATGTGTATAAAGACCATTATCTCGATTTTTCGGTTGATTTCAAAGGCTATTTCCCTTATTCTTGTTTATGATGACAGGAGATCATTTAATGTATGCTATCATTCAAACAGGCGGAAAGCAATATCGCGTAAAAAAAGGCGATGTGATTGACGTTGAATTGCTCGACGCTAAAATCGGAGTGCCCATTGAATTTAACGAGGTATTCCTTATCCAAGATGATTCCCACCTACTAGTGGGAGCCCCTTGCGTTGAAGATTATTTGGTCAAAGGCGAGGTAATTGGATATTCTGCGGGACCTAAGATCATCAGTTTAAAGTATAAGCCCCGTCAGCATCAGCAAAAAAAATGGGGGCATCGCCAGCACTATACGCGCGTTAAAATTACGGAAATCGGAACAGGTGGTCCTGAAAAATCGGCGGCCGTCGCAGAAACGGCCAAAAATGATTCGGAAACACCAAGTGCTACTAAAGCATCCGACAAAACGAAAAATGAAGAGGATCGTGAATAATGGCGCATAAAAAAGGGCAGGGAGCAAGTCGAAACGGACGCGATTCTATATCAAAGCGCCTTGGGGTTAAGGTCTGCACAGGAGAAGTAGTCAACTCCGGAAGCATTCTTGTTAGACAACGGGGAACTAAGTGGCATCCGGGAAAAAATGTCCGAAGAGGCAATGACGACACACTATTTGCCCTTGTCGATGGAGTTGTTTCCTTTCGTAAGTCAAATAAAACCTATGTTTCTGTGGTCACAGGGGCATAATTTCAACATTATAACACCATTTTCATGTTTACTGATCGTGTGACGATACGCCTTGCCGCCGGAAAAGGAGGAAACGGAATTGTTTCTTGGCGGAGGGAAAAGTACATTCCTAAAGGAGGTCCTACCGGCGGTAATGGAGGAAAAGGGGGATCTGTAATCCTGCAAGCCGATGCCCAGCTTTCCTGTTTGGAGTGGTTTCGCCATCGACGGCAACTGAAAGCGGAAAATGGTCGGCAGGGGGGAGCTAATCAGCAAAGGGGCCGCAATGGTAAGGATTTGATTCTCAAGGTGCCATGTGGAACTCTCCTAAAGGATTGTGCAACAGGAGAGGTTTTCTACGATTTCACCGGTGATCGAGAAGAATGGACGCTATGCCAAGGCGGACGAGGAGGTAGAGGCAATCACAGCTTTAAGAGCCCGACGAATCGTGCACCGAACACCTGCACCCCGGGGAAGATGGGAGAGGAAAAAGAGGTTGAGCTTGAACTGAAATTGATTGCTGATGTTGGATTGGTTGGATTTCCCAACGCAGGAAAGTCGACACTCGTTACGGCATTAACAGACGTCAGAATCAAGACGGCCCCCTATCCTTTTACGACGGTGCAGCCAAATCTCGGCTACATCCAAAGAGAGGACTATACACGTCTTTGGATCGCCGATATCCCCGGAATTATTGAAAATGCCCACCAAAATCGAGGATTAGGACTAGAATTTTTACGGCATATCGAAAGAACACGTCTTTTACTCTTTGTTCTCGATGGCTCGGGCCTCGAAGGCCGTACCCCTTTAGAGGATTTTCACGTGCTGCGCAAAGAGATAGAAAAGTATCAGCCCGAGCTTTTAGACCGTCCTTTTTTTGTCGTTGTCAATAAAATCGACTTAGAAGAGTCAAAAAACCACCTCCAACACTTTTATTCGAACTATCACAATCGTGATGAGACTGTTTTCGCGATTTCTGCTCTAAAAGGGATAGGAGTAGACGCTCTTCTCAGAAAACTCAGCGCTTTACCGAATGGGTTCTTCTTGTAATGGTCGTGCGGGAATCGGATCTTCTTGTAGTGGATTGTCCGGAATCGGATTTTCCTCTTGGGGCGCTTCCTCTAGAGGATGGTCTTTGAGAAGATAATCGCTTCCTTTATTAATATCAGGCATCTGAATGTCTCGATAATATTGCGCTCGCTCCTCTTCGGGGTCGCCGTAGATTTCTCTTCGTTCTTTCTCCATTTGGTCGATCTGATCCGGCTCCGGAGGCGGTGGTTCCCATTGGGAGTATCCTTGTGACATGACTAGAAAAAGAACTAGAGTGGACAGCAAAAAATATATTTTCATGATATTAAACCTCAGCTATTTAATTGAGATCTCTACACAACTTTATTATAACAAAGAGGGAAATTTTTCTACAAAAATCTTGCCAATAGCTCAGCAATTCACGCCAGTGAATTTCACAACTCATTAAAAATTAGATGGTCAAGTGAGTGCTTGTGCAACTCACTCGTTGTTTTTCTTTCATTCATTTTTAC
This sequence comes from Waddliaceae bacterium, assembly GCA_049583465.1. Classification (GTDB taxonomy): domain Bacteria; phylum Chlamydiota; class Chlamydiia; order Chlamydiales; family Waddliaceae; genus JBAUVX01. The sequence goes on from JBAUVX010000316.1 coordinate 10,223, forward strand.
TGAATCGTTGCCTAAGAGCATTATAAAATGATGCATCCATGGCTACCCAATTCCTTAGACGAGGCTTTGCGTAAGCCATTGATGGTTAGTCTTTTTTTTCTTTTACCCCACATTCCGCATGTTGCGGGAGGTGATTTCAATAGATTTTTGATTCTAAGTGGGTTACAAAATCGAAGCTTGGTCTGTAGTCACCAATCGA
>JBAUVX010000317.1:0-5058 GCA_049583465.1 Waddliaceae bacterium
TCGTTCAAGAATTGATAACTAATCTTGACGCATTGCGGAGAAAGATCATTACTTTATTCGGAGAGACGGCTATGAAGCTTTACGGGCTAATTCCAAAAAAGCTCACCCAAGGGGTGGAAATGTAGGAGACTTCAGAAGAGGGGACGGAAGCTGCATAGTCCGTCGTAAAATGCATTCTTTTTGCTTTACAATTTCTTGCGAGCATTTCGGCAAGGTTAGGTTCATAAATAGGAATATACCCCTGACTAAGGGCGCGAATCTTTTCACGATTGATGTCTAAGCATACCACGCAATGTCCCATTTCCGCTAAACACGTAGCTGTTACAAGCCCCACATAGCCAATTCCAATCACTAAAATATCCATGTAACCTCTATTTGACGTCTTTGCAAAAGTCCATCATAGAGTATCCACTATTAATTCATCAAGAAATGGGATGCGGTTGCACCATTCACCATAGGGCTCACAAGAGCACTCAGAGAGAGAATGAGAATTTTGATTTAAGCTGGTATCAATTCACTTTCCGGCATTCCCAATTTTCTCAGTGAGCTCTTGTGTGCTCCGCGGTGAATGATGCAACAACGCCTTGGAAAATTAATTTGAGAACTTTGGTCGACTACACTACTGAATGACACACCTGCCGCCCTTAATATTTGTAACATTTGAAAGGGAGCGTGTACATTCATGATTCTCTCCTAGAATTTGTATACATAAAGGAAGGAGCTCTTCTTTCGTTGCTTTCGTGATGTCATTTCTGCCAAGATTCCTGAGACAAACCACAATACTTTTTAAATAGAGAATAATATTCGGATGCTCGTGTTTAAAGTGACAACAAACGATAATGAATGCTTGCTTGTAATTATCCAGCGCCTCTTGATGCCGCCCCATTCCGGACAAGCAAAAGCCGATGCCGCTCAAGCTCGTCGCCACATGGGGATGTTCATCGCCAAAAACTTTTTTCCGGATGGCAAGCGCCTCTTCGTACTGTTTTAGCGCCTCTCCATGCCTCCCTAATCCGGACAAGCAATTGCCGATGCCGTTCAAGCTCATTGCCACATCGGGATGTTCATCGCCAAAAACTTTTTTCCTGATGGCAAGCGCCTCTTCGCACTGTTTTAGCGCCTCTCCATACCTCCCTAATCTAAACAAGCAATTGCCGATGCCGCTCAAGCTCGTTGCCACATCGGGATGTTCATCGCCAAAAACTTTTTTCCGGATGGCAAGCCCCTCTTCATGCTGTTTTAGCGCCTCTCCATACCTCCCTAATCCGGACAAGTATCCGCCTACCCGGAAGAAAAGATCTGCCTTTTTTTTGCACGGGATTAAATCAAGTGAAAGTAGGGCTTCGACATGAGGAACCCAATCCGGAATAACAGTCCAATTTGAGTATGTGTCAAAGTCAAAATTTGCGGCAATTTCATGGAGTAGTTGTAAAGCTCCGGCGAGAACCTCTTGCCTGTTGTCTTCAGAGATTGAGATGCGGCAAAGGTGCTGCCTTAAGCGGTGAAGTGAGAGAGTTTGTTGTTGTTGATCATAGCGAATCAGTCCTTTTTCAGTAAGGACACGCAAAATTTCCCCACTCTTTATTGAGGGTTTTTGATCGTTGTTCTCTTGCAGCCATATGCTGAGCCAACGGATAGGGATTGCATCAGGAGAAAAATGGGCACAACATTGCAGCCAACGCAATGCTTCCGGATGGGACTGTTCTAAGCTGTCTTGCATGATTTTCCATGAAGCGATGGTAGAAACGGGATAACGATCGTCCGGTCTTGCTAACTCGAAAGCTTTTCTTGTTTCTGTTTTTAGTAGCGTTAAAAACGTTTCCGGTTTCATGCCCGGGGTCGTGGCAATGTAGTTGGCTGTTTGTGCTAGTGTCGCGGGATGATATCCAAGCTCTTTTGAAATAATAGAAAAAGTTTCCTGATGATCTTCTCCAAGAACGCTTGCCAAAAAATGCTCGGCCTCTTCTCGAGTAAAGGGCTCTATCTCGATGCAGTCTCTCGCTCTCCAAATGCCCTTTTCTCTAGATGTTATGAGAAGACACCCCCTTCTTTTAGGAAGGGTGGGGACTTTTTCTACATTATCAAAAATGAGAAGATAAGGCTTTTCTTCTGTTCTGGACTCGAGGAAATAATGTACTCCTTGTTGTATCTGTTCTAACGGAGTGTCTTGTTTGCATCGAATACCTAAAGCATCGGCAAGATATAGGTAGCTTCGCCTCATCTCTAATTCTTTCTCACAATCGATTTTCCAAACGAGAGAAAATTTTTCGAGATTTCGATTGGCAAAATCAATGGCAATGGAACTTTTTCCACGTCCTGAAAATCCCCAGAGAACAACTTGAATCAATGAAAAATCCTCTTGGAAAAAACGTTGTGAAAGTTTTTTAAGGTAGGAGGTGCGTTCAATAAAGTCTGCGGGAATGACTTCGATGTTCGTTCCATATCCGGCTTGGTGGGCGATTCGAGCAATCACCATCGAATTCTCTTTACTTGCTGAGAGTTTGTTTTGTTCGGAATAAAACCTTCCAACAGCATGGTGTCCCGATGTGATTAGAGCCTTTTGCTTTTCTTGAGTCAGATGAAATTCTGTGGTCCCAACACCTTTATTATCGATCAGGATCGTGCGAAATTGGTTGTCATATGTTTGTTCTTGTAAAATCTCTTCCGCTTGGAAGTAGATGGATAAAATACCCCGCAACAGATCGCCAACTGTTTCAACTTCTTTATCGAGAACGGGTTGTTGGTCTTGCGGAGAATAGAGGCTCAAGCCCAAAGTGCGGGTGTTAATCGTGTGAAATTCTCCCCCATTTTGAGGGTTATAAGGGTGATACTTCCTTTTATCAAAGGCTTCTATTGGGAAATTGCGGATGAGGCCTCCATCGACGTGGATTCCTAAATCTTTGGCAGGTAGACGCCGCCCTTCTCTTTTGCAATGCAAGACATGGGGATCAAACACTCCGGGAATAGACATCGAAGCGCGCACCGCATCGGAGATGATGATATCTTTCCATTGGGGATCTTCTGAGTTAATATGCTGAAGTTGGGTGCTGCTGATTCTCGTGGTAAAGATATGGAGGTGTTTAAAAGGTTTGCCTTGCTCGATAAGAGAAGCAAGCTCTCCAAAAGTACAGTGTTCGATATAGGTTTTCTTTTGGATATGTCCTTCGATCCATTTCCGAAATTCCTCTCCCTTGCAAAGTCCGGTTGTTTTCCAAAGTTTTTTGAATGCTTTAGAGACAAGGCTTAGCGGATTCTTAACAGCTCCTTTAACCGTTTGATAAATGCTATAGATTCCTCCGATAGCTTGAGAAAATTTTGCGTTTTCAAGCGCCTCTTTGATCCGTTTTTTAGTCAATGGATGGTCGAGAAAACGTGTGAGATCCGTTTCTCTCAAAACTATTTCCAGTTCTTCAGCGTTGTATCCACATGCGATAAAAGCGGAGTTGATCGCACCCGCTGAGGTGCCGGCGACGCGTATAAGATCTCTTAGCGCATTTTCTTTTTCTAAAGCTCGCATGGCGCCTACATAGGCAATCCCCTTGGGGCCTCCCCCTTTGAAAACAAGGTTTTCCGGTGGATAGATTGCATAAAGGGAAGGAACGTGCTGCAAGCGCTCTTTTTGGGAACTGAGATTTTTGAGGTGATTAGCAATGGATTGACTAGCAGAGTCTCGAAAACCCCTCATAAGATCAAAGGGCCGATTATTATCTAGGTCCTCAGCTCTTAAATCGCATCCATAATAAAAGAGAAGATTAATGGTGATGCGCTGCCTACCTATTGCTGCCCAGTGAAAGGCTGTTCTTCCCTTTTGGTCGCACGCGTCAAGAGAGGCGCCTTTTTCTTTGAGAAAAGCAAGCGATTCTCCATCTCCTTGAAAAGCTGCTTCCATAGCGGGTGTGCGCCCTTCTCCATTGGGAGCGTTTAAAAGAGGCTTTGTCCGCTTGAAATGGGTGGTCAGAAGGTGCCTTAAAACATATTTCCGGCGAAAATGGATAGCGATGTGGAGAAGGTTGCCGATTTGCGGTAATGTGATTCCGGGATCTGCACACTTAATCACATGATTTAATAAAACATCGATGCATTGGTGATTACCGTAAATAATCGCAATGTGCAGTGGAGTAACCCCCTCGAAGAGAACATCTCCTAATGCCAACCGAGCTCCTGCATCGATGCGGGCACCATTGGCAATCAAGTTGGCAATGAGTTGGGCATCTCCTTTTTCAGCGGCAAGGTGTGAAGGGGTTTGATCTTGCCGATTGTGTCCATCGAAGTCATATTGATCCCAGGGTATGAGATGAGAAAAGCCGCTCTTAATGGCGTAATGAGTGGCAAAATTCCCTTCCCTATCAGGGATGTGCAAAGCGATACGCCTAGTAAAAAAATTTTCGGCAAGCTCCATTTCTCCTTGCTCAAAAGCCTCTAATAAGAGTGAACGCCCTTGAGCATTGACGATAGCATCGCACTCTGTTTCTATGTTTTGGATTTGATGCCATTTTTTCTCTTTACATGCTGAGAAAAGAGCCTCAAAGCAGCCGGCCTCCGTAGCCGGAAGAGAAAGAGAAAAAACCCGGGCAATGCGATCGAGTCTTTCTTGGGAGAGGGGCTCATGCGGGGCAATAGGACGAGCAGGAACTGCCGATCCTGAGGGCGTATCAGGTAGAGGGTCAAATGTTTTTTCCTCATCTTCATCATGCTGTACCTGATGATAGACTGCCGTCCGATGACCGGATAAATGGGCACTATTAGTAGGGTTAGTCATAAGCTTTTCTTCTCATATCATGGTCATTTTTGACGTCTATACGGTCGATAACATCAAGTTTGCGACGCTACTATAAAAATCCAATTGATATAATGCAAGGGTATTGTTGCATCATTCACCACGGAGCACACAAGAGCTCACTGAGAAAATTGGGAATGCCGGAAAGTGAATTGACGCCATGGGCGAATTGCGATTTTGCGATTTCGGTTGATAATGCGCGGGTACTAGTTTCACCACTCATTTAAAGCATGGTTGTTAGTGTAAAACACAGAGACACAGAGAGCACAGAGAGAAAGGAC
>JBAUVX010000318.1:0-2087 GCA_049583465.1 Waddliaceae bacterium
AATCTGGAGTTTTTCACCACAAATATCTCGAATATCGTTAACATCATCATTTTCAAGATGGATAACATATTCGTGCGAAACCTGCTGGCGGAGCTCAATAATTTTCTTCACCAGATTATTAGGTAAATCCAACGAAAATATTAAAAAGTTGAACTCATTTTCTGTTAGCTTTATCATTTTCATCTTGCCTCTAAAGGTTTCATTAATTTTTCTGCTTTTTTAGTAGAAGTTCGATTTACCGTAAGCATCTTTCCTGTACTTGGATTAATAACTATTTCGGTCCTAAACTCGCGTTAAGCAAGGATTTCCCCTTTCTCGTTGATCACCAAATGGAGCTTGAAACCAAAAAACCATCCTGTAGAAGTTTTTCCGCGTTTTGCCGCTCCTTTAAAGACCTTATGGGAAGAAATTCTCCTATTGTGACAAACGGTGAGCAATGTGGAATCGATAAAGGAAATGCCTGTACAGGCGCCAAGGATTGCTTGTAAGAAGCAAAAGATCGGAAACAATGCCGAAGTAGTGCGTTGGACTATTCGAGAGTAACCCGGAAGCTTCGGGAAATATTTCTTCAGGGTTCCCATTACGTAAAAAGTGTAGTAATGTTTAAAGGTTCGGTTCCCAGATTGGTGAAAGTGGATCAGAATCGTCATGATTTCGCTGATAGCTAGCCTAGGGGATTGAGTCGTTTTTTTAAGCTTTTGTTTATCAGTGTTTTCGATTAATATTTTCTTCCACTGTGGTTCAAACCTTTTACAAAAATCGTCAATCAAACAAAATGATTGAATCAGACAGTCTTTATTAGCCATATGAGCCTCCGTTGTCAGATTTGTTTTGCTGAAAACAAACCTTTATGACATCGGAGGTTCCTTTTATCAAGGAATATCTAACTGAAGTGCCTAATGGTTAAAAATTTCTGGCCTAAACTTGCGTTAATTAGGCTAATCCATTCAATTTTTTGGAAACCACTGAATCTTCCAAGCCGACAACCTATACTTGCTTGTAATATTTCCCTTACCCATCAAAGTTTTGGCAATTACAGCATCAACTTTATTTAATTTTCCCACTCCCTCTTTTGGGAGGTGAACGGAACCACTATTTTATTCTCTGAATCTCAACACCTTTGCAAACAATTTCTAGTGAGGAATTGCTATCGAGATCTAGTAGCTGATACAGCTTGTAGGGATGATTATTAGGCACTACTCCTTTGTCGTAATTTTCTTCTAATGCGTTTTTTAACAAGTCCGACTCAGATTTTTTTTCACAGAACATTGTTATTTCACCGCACCCTCTATCCACAAATAATATTGGATTATTAAAATAAATTTCTATAACACTTGCATCCCAAGCCTGTAACTTAACTGTGAGTTTATCGCTTCTTTTGAGGTAGTTGTAAGCAATAAGTTCTGAATCGCTTAAACCAACTCCTACATCAATTTCAATTAAATCTTTATCCATAGACATCACTCTATCCTCCTGGAAATTGTTCACCGGGAAGAAATCCAGTCCCAGAGCCTGGAAAATAATCTTCTGGTTTTAGTTTGATAATATTATTGCGATTATTCCAACTCACCTTAGGATCGCGACGAATATCAATATGATAATGCTGTCCGTGATGCCTGGGATTATACATTTCACCAGGTTTTAACAAGTGTCTTTCAGGTCGTATGCGAATATTTTTAGAAGGATAAATCCATCCTTTTACATCACGAGGAAGACTTGAAAACAAATCTTTAGGGTTTTCAGGGAATACGTTTCTAGCTACTTTCCATTTTGGGATTTTTAATTGTTGAACATCCTTCATGCCTTTTGTTGTAAAAGGAGAGGCCTTTTCCACAGATTCTGCAATCTCACGCATTAATGTGCGTTCTTTTCCAAGCTTGGCTACACGACCTGCACTGTAAAAACCTTTCCCCGTGCGCGCTATTTGATACATCAGTCTAAAAAATTTCTGAGCAAAGCCTCCTAACCATTTGATTCCTTTTAATTCTGTTCCTCCATAAACCAAACCCGTTAAAAGCGACCCAACTGTCCCCGAATAGTACCCTAACTGAGAAGATGGATTTAGATACCGGTATTCTCCTAAAACA
>JBAUVX010000319.1:0-3933 GCA_049583465.1 Waddliaceae bacterium
GTCCTTTCTCTCTGTGCTCTCTGTGTCTCTGTGTTTTACACTAACAACCATGCTTTAAATGAGTGGTGAAACTAGTACCCGCGCATTATCAACCGAAATCGCAAAATCGCAATTCGCCCATGGCGTAAAAGAGTAATGCGAGCCGGCCGAGGTGAACAAACCATTGATAAAAAAATTTGCAACGTGCTAAAATCAAGCTAGCTTTTAACTTCGGCAGGAAGGAGACCAATGCGTAACTGCACCCTTTAGCAATTTTTTTGTTAATGTTTTTTCTTGGGGTGTTTTATGCATGATTCTAGTCTTCAATTAATCAAATTTTATTCAGTCTCAAAAAGTTTTGGACCGAAGTCCGTTCTGTCCGATCTATCTTTCTCCATAAGCAGGGGAGAGAGAATAGCTGTCATTGGTGAAAATGGATCCGGAAAAACGACTCTTGCAAAAATAGCTGCCGGACTTGAATCCCCTGATCATGGTGAAGCGGCTATTTCTGAAAGCTGCACAGTCGGCTATCTTTCACAACACCTTGATCCTGAGACAGAACGCAACATGACTTTGGAAGAATATATCCTTGAATCCAGCGGAGATCTCCTCCGGATTTCAACTCGACTTAGAGAGATTGAGAAGGTGATGGCTTCGCCTTCAGGAGATGAAGAACTTGAGTCCGTAATTTCGGAATGGGGCATCCTGCATGAGAGTTTTCTTGCACAAGGGGGCTACGACCATTCAGAACGCTCTCAAGCGTGTCTTTCTTTTCTTGGATTGGAGGATATTGGACTCGATAGGCCTTTCTCAAGCCTAAGTGGTGGAGAACAAAGACGTGCGGCTCTTGCAGCTCTTCTACTCAAACAACCAGATTTTCTCACCCTTGATGAACCGACAAATCACTTGGATTTATCTGCGATTGAGTGGTTGGAAAATTACTTGGGGCAATACAAGGGGGGCGTATTATTGATATCCCACGACAGATGTTTTCTCAATCGTGTCTCCAATCGGATTTTCGAGCTTTCCTCCTCAACACTTAAACATTATCCGGGAAATTACGATGATTATATTGCGACTAAACAAAAAGAGCTGAAAAATCTCTTTGAAAAGTATCAGAAACAGCAGGATGAGATTTCATCGCTGAAGCGATTTCTCAAAGAGCAAACATTTTCTCCAAAAAGAGCGGCCCCTTCAAAAGATGGAAATAAGATGGCTTATGATCGGAGAGGAGAAAAGCATTTGAGCTCAAAAAGGAAAGCAATTTCACAAGCAAAAGCTAAATTGGATGGTCTTGAATCTGAAAAGATGAGCCACCCAATACCAAAGGACTATAAAGAGATTGTGTTCAGACCAAAACCTATTGAGGCAAATGATGCAATACGATTAGAAAACGTCGCCATTCATGTTGCTGCAAGAGTTCTCGTCAAAGACCTATTTGCCTCTTTATCACCGGGAGAAAGAGTCATACTGAGGGGACCCAACGGATGCGGAAAAAGCTCTCTTCTCAACACATTAGCTCATCAACTTGAACCTTTTTCGGGAAAAATTTTCTATTCCCCTCAAGGATGTATTGGATATCTGACTCAAGAACCCGATTTTCCCGACACAACATTGACAATTATAGACTATTTGCTAAAAAAATATCCCATTCCGGAACATCAGTTGAGAAGCCAATTGCACCAAATCGCTCTGATTGAAGGAAGATTCATTGGACAACCCATCTATACATTAAGTTTGGGGCAGCAAAGAAGGTTGCAATTGCTCGAGTTGATGCTTAGCGAAGCGAATATCCTGTTATTGGATGAGCCGACAAATCATCTTGCACCTTTAGTGATTGATAAGCTGGAAGAAGCGCTTCTAATATTTCCCGGAGCAGTTATTGCTGCGACGCATGATCGTCGATTTGCTGAACGTGTTGGAACAACGTATTGGGAGTGGTAAGAAACGGGAGTTTAAGGCAGGAAAATGGAAAAAGATAGTTCTTTACCCAAAACAGTTTTGCCTTTTATTTGGCGATTTCTTAGACCTCGATGGAAGGGATTGACCTGTCTTTTGATATGCCCGCTGATTTGGGCTTTTGTGAGCGCCGTCAACCCTTTTATCCTGAAATTAGTGATTGATTCGATCGTCTCTTTTCAAGGGGATCGATCTGGTGTTTGGATCGCTGCCCGTTTTCCTATTATCCTCTATATATCATTGCAGATATTTGTTGATTTAGCGATGCGGATTGAAGAATGGCTGCGACTGCGCATCATTCCGGTGGTCAAGGCGGAAATGCGGGCAAAAATGTTTGACTATGTCCAGAATCACTCTCACCGTTATTTCCAAGAACACCTTTCGGGCACCTTGTCTAATAAAGTACTGGATATGGTTAGGAGCTTTGAAAACATGTTCATCTGCTTTCTTTTTGTTTTTCTTCCCATCACTGTCTCTGCTTTCATATCTGTGATCCTTCTTTGGACTGTTCACTACTGGTTCGGCCTGTTTGTTTTAATCTGGTTCGTCATCTATTTGATCATTACAGGGGTTTTTTCTATTCGCTGTATTGCCGTCTCTGATATGCACTCCGAGGCAAACAGCAAACTGAGTGGAAAGCTCGTTGATGCATTCAAAAATATTTCGACAATACGGTTATTTTCTCGAATGAGGTATGAAAATTCCTACTTGAGTCGTTATCAAAAAAGAGAAGTGGATCGAGCTCAAATTCTAGGAAAAGAGTTGTTAAAAGTGCATATTTTCCAGGGGATTGCCTCAACTTTGTTCTTTTCTTTCTCTCTCGTTTTGTTTGTCTATTCATGGCAACAGGCGTGGGTGACTGTGGGGGATTTTACATTTGTCATGACAACGACTTTTTCTCTCATGATTTTAACCTGGTGGATGGCAGAACAGTTTGTCATATTCTTTAAGGAGTTGGGCGTCTCCCGGCAAGCATTGACAATGATCAATGTTCCTCATGAAATCAAAGATGCTCCCAATGCCCTTTCTTTAGTTGTAAAGGAGGGAAAAATTGAATTTGATGCTGTAACCTTTTTCTATGTTCAAGGAAAAAACATCTTCCGGGATAAAAATCTTGTCATTCATCCAGGAGCAAAAATAGGTTTAGTTGGTTTCTCCGGAAGTGGAAAAACCACATTTGCCAACCTGATTCTCCGGTTTTTTGATGTGCAAAAAGGGAAAATCCTCATCGACAATCAAGATATCTCAAAAGTAACGCAACACTCTCTTCGGGAGAACATAGCAATGATCCCCCAAGATACGATGCTCTTTCATCGTACACTGATGGAAAACATTCGTTATGGACGAATCGATGCGAGCGACGCTGAAGTGATCAAAGCCTCGAAAAAGGCATGCTGTCACGATTTTATTTCGGAGCTTGATGAGGGATACGATGCACTTGTCGGGGAGAGCGGAATAAAACTATCAGGAGGTCAGCGTCAGCGGATTGCAATTGCGAGAGCAATACTAAAGGAGGCTCCTATACTCATTCTTGATGAGGCAACATCGGCACTGGATTCTGCAACAGAAAAAAAGATTCAGAAGAGTCTTTATCATTTGATGGAAAATCGAACAACGATCGTCATTGCACATCGGCTATCTACACTTTCTCATCTTGATCGAATACTGGTATTTCATGAGGGGGCGATGATTGAGAGTGGAACACATGAAGAACTTTTGGATCGGAGAGGCCATTATGCGCACCTATGGAAGCTTCAGTTGGATGGTTTTCTTCCCGATAAGGAGCTTTAACAGCAGGTTTTTTATCTGGTTGGTTCCAAAACAATCATGATGACATCGAGGAAGGGAAAATGTGTCAAATTCCAACTAAAAAAATTATTTTACGGGAATACCTGCTCACAAATTTCTTTTGTTGCGCTGTTTTTCATACTTAGCTATTGTTTTCTCTTGTATGAACCTATCCGCAAATTCATATTCGCCATCTTTCTTCATTGG
>JBAUVX010000320.1:0-8111 GCA_049583465.1 Waddliaceae bacterium
CACATGTGCTTGCTATTCTAGGACCTCCTTTTGAAAAAATCTATTCCAGCCGGTAAAGGGGTGCGGAATGTGGGTTATATCATTCTTATCGTTGAGTTTTTCTGAGCTTTCCTTTACATTGCTCTGATTTTACTGTGTCCTTGCGATGAGCGTGCGTAAAAATCGATCTTTAGGATAATTTTGGGTTAACTTGAATTAAGCACACCCTTCTGAGGTATCTCTCAACGGGTCTGATTTTCTAAAATATTTTTTTTTACGCACGCTCACCGGAAGGACACACCCATTTGACCCTGCGCACTGCAGTGGCTGTCCTCCCCCACTCCTGCTTAGTTTTCTTTTTTTGCGATCTCATTTTTGTGAAATTTTAGACATACCAACCCCCACCCCCGTGAACGCGTACAAATTTTCTAGATTAAAGTGCGGCACTAGTGTAGGTTTACGGCATATGATCGAAGAAGAAAAACGCCTTCAGGAGTCGGAAAAAAGGGAAAAAAATTGGAAACGCTGGGGCCCTTATCTCTCAGAGAGACAATGGGCGACGGTGCGGGAAGATTATTCCAGGGATGGCTCTTGCTGGAATTACTTTCCCCATGACCATGCCCGTTCCCGGGCTTATCGTTGGGGAGAAGACGGTCTTTTGGGGATAACAGACCGGGAGTGCCGGCTTTGCTTTGCCTTGGCTTTGTGGAATGGAAAAGATCCCATCCTTAAGGAGAGGCTGTTCGGTCTTGTCCCTACCGAGGGCAATCACGGCGAGGATGTCAAAGAGTATTATTACTATCTTGATTCGACACCGACGCACGCTTACATGAAAGCGCTTTACAAATACCCTCAGGAGCGCTTTCCCTATGAGCAGCTGGTCGAAGAGAACAAAAGGAGGGGGCTCGATCAACCAGAATTTGAACTTGTCGATACGGGCATATTTGAAGATAACAAGTATTTTAACGTCACGGCGGAGTATGCCAAAAAAGGAGTTGACGATCTGATCATCCGGGTCGCATTAGAAAATCGGTCAGCACAGGAAGCGCCTCTCCATTTTCTACCTACCCTTTGGTTTCGGAATACCTGGTCTTGGGGTTATTACTTTGAATCCTACGAAACGAAGCCGAGCTTAACCTTAGTCGAAAAAGGGCGTGTTGAAGCCTCTCACCCGACTTTGGGAACTTTCTATTTTACCTTCGAAGGGGAAGAAGAGACGCTTTTTACAGATAATGAGACAAATTACCGCCGGCTCTATGGGGCCAAAAACGAAACTCCCTACGTTAAGGATGCGTTTCATGATTATCTCCTCAGAGGAAAAAAAGAGGCTGTCAATCAGGAGTTGACAGGGACGAAATGTTCCCCCTGTTACGTCCTGAAATTTTCTCCTGGAGAGGTCAAAACGTTCATCTTTCGTTTGCATGCAAAAGGGGAGTCTCCTCTGAACTCCTCTCCCGAGTCAATTTTAGATCAGCGCAAGCAAGAAGCAGATGCCTTCTATACTGAGAAAATTCCCTCTTCTTTCTCTGCTGAAGAAAAAAATATCTCTCGGCAAGCGTATGCAGGTCTTTTATGGACGAAGCAATTTTATTGTTTTATCGTCAAAGAGTGGCTGCATGGAGATAAGGCCCAGCCAAAGCCCCCCGTATCTCGGCTTAGCGGAAGAAATCATTTATGGACCCATGTATTTAGTCGGGATGTGATTTCGATGCCCGACAAATGGGAGTATCCCTGGTTTGCTGCGTGGGATCTTGCGTTTCATATGATCCCTTTTTCTTGTATCGATCCCGATTTTGCGAAAAGCCAAATGATCCTTTTCTTACGCGAGTGGTATATGCACCCCAACGGGCAGCAGCCTGCTTATGAATTTGAATTTTCGGAGGTAAATCCTCCCGTGCATGCCTGGGCGGTCTGGAGAATTTATAAAATATCCGGCCAACGAGGGGAACGGGATCGAGCCTTTTTGGAAAGCGCATTCCAAAAGCTCCTGCTTAATTTTACCTGGTGGGTGAATCGGAAAGATAGGAAAGGGAATAACCTCTTTTCCGGAGGTTTTTTAGGGCTGGATAATATCGGCATTTTTGACCGTTCAAAGATATCCAATAGTGGAGGCTATCTCGAACAGGCCGACGGGACAGCTTGGATGGCTTTTTACTGCCTGACCATGCTGACTATCGCTTTGGAGCTAGCTGAGGAATATCCTGTTTACGAAGATATGGCTTCCAAATTTTTCGAACATTTTGTCCGGATTGCCGATGCCATGAATGAATTTGGAGGATCGGGATTGTGGAACGAGGAGGATGGATTTTATTACGATCTTTTCAACTATAATGGTAAGAACCTCCCTATTCGGGTCCGATCGCTTGTCGGTCTGATTCCTCTTTTGGCTGTCGAGATATTAGATGAGTCAAAAATTAAGATGCTTCGGGGATTTAACAAGCGCATGGAGTGGTTTTTAAAGCATCGCGATGATCTCGAAGAATCGATTACCTACTGTAAAGCACGTAGGGAGGGAGACCACCGCCTGTTGGCCATTCCTTCGTTGGACCGATTGAAGAAGATGCTCGGTTATTTATTAGATGAGAAGGAGTTTTTATCCCCCTTTGGCATTCGATCGCTCTCCAAGTTTCATCAAGAGAATCCTTATTCCTTGAAAATCGGGGGAGAAACGCACACAGTCGCCTACGTCCCCGGCGAGAGCAATACCCACCTTTTTGGGGGAAATTCAAATTGGAGGGGGCCAATATGGTTCCCGTTAAACTTTCTTATCATTGAAGCATTGGAGCGCTACGACCATTTTTATGGAGAAAAACTCAAGGTAGAATGTCCTGCAGGATCGGGGAAATCTATGACTTTGAAAGAAGTTGCTGAAGAGCTTTCAACAAGGCTCTGTTCTCTATTTCTCTTCGATAAGGAAGGATGCCGCCCTTGCTTTTCTCCTTATTCTATCTATCACGAGAAACAGGATTGGGCTAATCTTCTTTTGTTTCATGAGTATTTCCATGCGGAAACGGGGGCCGGACTCGGGGCCAGCCACCAAACAGGGTGGACAGCCCTCATCACGAAGATCCTCGAAGATCGGAAACACGACAAAAAATAGCGGCTATTCAGGGCTTTCTAGACACACTCTCATTCTCTCCGGAGCCGGGCAAGTCGCTTAATACGGTGATTCCGTTAATAGAGTCGGCAACGGCAATCACTTTTCCATAAATTTGTAAAATATAGATGGAAGTTTTTTGAGTCAGGGGGCGGCGTTCAAGGATTTTAATGGAACTTGTTGCATTGACTTGATCAACGCGTCCGGCAAGCATTCGCTTCAGTATCCACATAAAAACGACAATTAAAGCAACTGTGATCCCCAAGTAGAGAAGCATATTCATAAACTCTTCAAAGAATCGGCTATCGCCTTCTTCTTCTGCCCGTTTAAGCTCTCTTTCAAATGCGGGCGAGAATTTAGTTTTTTCCTCTACAGGGGCGGCGGCGCTTTTTTCGGAGCTAGTTTTTTCTTGTGCAAAGGCGGGAGGAATAAAGAGTACGCCCGCGCACGTGAAAAAAAGAAGAGCACATCGTTTCATAATTTGATTATAGAATCGCCGGGTTCATTTTTCAACTCAATTTCCCTCGAAAAATAACAAAGAGATCGCTTAAAATCTTTAGCGTGACCGACAGATCAATGGATGGGCAATAGAGGGAATCGATGAAGCGGCAGGTATTAGGGAACATAGGGTTTGAGAATTACGCCATTGTTTGCATCATTGGCTGTCTTCCGGAAGAGAGAGTGAAAGAGCAGACGATCTACGTCGATCTTAAAGTGGAAGTGGATATTTCCCGCTGTTTGCAAACCGATGAGCTTCAAGATACTTTAGATATTTCGTTGCTGGCAAAGTGTTGTGCCGACAGGGCAAAAATCCACCGTTTTCGCATGATCGAGACGTATGCAGGAGAGGTTCTTCAAACATTATTCGATCGCTTTCCCATGATCAGTCGTGCCTGGATGAAAGTGAAAAAACCCCAAGGTCTTCCTTCTGCCGATTCCTCTATCGTGGAATTGATGAAAGAAAGAGAATAGCGCTCATGGCATGGGCATTAGTGACAGGAGGGGCAAAACGGCTGGGAGCAGAGATTTGCCGCACTCTGGCAAAAAATGGATACGACGTCTTGATCCATTATCGAAGAAGCGCTCATGAAGCACAAGATATTCAACAGAGATGCTTACGTTATGGAGTTAGGGCAGAAACCCTTCAAGGTGATTTCTCCACGACAGAGTCGATGCAAACATTCATCAAAGAATTGAAGGCGCAGTATCCTAAGATCGCAATAGTGATCAACAATGTGGGTAATTTTTTTGCCGGATCAGCTTTACAGACCCCTCTCGAGGAGGGGATGGCACTCTTTCAACTGAATCTTCATACCCCTTTGGCACTCATACAAGCCCTGATTCCCAGCTTAAAAACCGAACAGGGAAGTGTGATTAATATTGGGATGGCCGGGATTAACTCTATCAAAGCAGACGAAAAATACACCCTTTATCGGATGGCAAAAATGTCATTACTGATGCTGACAAAGTCGTTGGCAAAAGAGCTTGCTTCTTCACACGTTCGAGTCAATATGGTATCTCCCGGAGAACTTACCATCTCTTCTTCTCTTTCTCAGACACGTTCGCTCTTACCCATGCAAAGAGCTGCCACAGTGGAGGAGGTGGCAAAAGTTGTTGCCTTTCTTTTAAGCCCGGACAGCGCCTACATCACCGGCCAGAATATTGAAGTTGCGGGGGGATTGGCACTGTCGTGACGTTGCACAGGGATGAAAGTGCTTATTTATCCCTTCTTGAACTTTTTCGGGTAGACCTTGCCCGTTCCTCTAATATTTTCATCGCTCTTTTGTTCTTGCTATCTTCTTGCGCTTCTCAAAAGTCGTACGATCCTGTGCATGCAATAGAGGGTTTATGTTTTTCGGCAATGAAGCCCGCCGAGTGTTTTCTCGTCGTCCTTGTTGATGCGCGCCATTTGGATTATTCCAACGGAAAATCTCTTCTAGAATCCCTTGCGAAACACAATGATGTGGGTCATGCGTGGATTTATCTCCAAGGTGTTGTCAATGGAAAGACTGTGGTTGTTGAAGGGGGCCATTCGGGAGAGCTGGGTATTCTCTACCCTAAATACATGGCTGGGGTCATGGACAACATCGAAGCTCGAGATCCCAATCCAATCAGATATTTATGGGAGACGCAAAGAGATGGTTTTTTTCAAAAGGGTGCCGGAAGCCATCGACCCACCTTTGCGGCAAAAGTTGATCTTACACAGCCGCAGTTTGAAGCGATTTTAGCCTATATCGACCCCCGGCACTTTGATTATTCCAACTATGCGATAACGGGCAATCAGTGTGCTTCTTTTGTTTCTCAAGTTGCACAGATTGCCGGCCTGGAGATTGCTTGTGAGGTGACTATTCCCATAGAAAAATCTCTTTCCATTTGGGAAAAAACGTATGTTCTTTGGACAGATCGCCGCTATTCTTTTTTAACGATCTCTAGCCCCGATGTTGTCGAACAAAGTCTCATCAACTCTGTAAGGGCTGGGAAAGGGGAATATGCTTTATCATGGTATATCCAAACGGGAGTTTAGGACCTAAACTCCCGTTATTCAAAAAAACTCAAAAAATCACCGGTATAACCCGGGTTGCTTTTCTTCCTTATTTCCTGCTTCATGGCATTGTTGTTCAAGCGCAATTTAATACGATGCGATAACGGGCCTGTCCGCTTCTGAGCCTTTCAATAGCCTCGTTGACTTTGTCTAGAGGAAAGGTTTCGATAGTTGGCTTAATCTGATGCAAGGCAGCAAAATCGAGCATTTTCGTTATCGTTGCGGGGCTTCCCACAGGGGAACCTGAGACAGATTGCTGCTTAAGAATCATAGGAAAAATAGCAAGATCTAATGGGTCCAATGTCGCGCCGACAAAATGAAGCCGACCTTTAGGTCTTAAGGCAGAAAGATAGGTATTCCAGTCAAGTTTGATGTTGACGGTGGAGATAATGTAATCAAATTGTCCGGCAAATTTTTCGATCTCTTCGGTGTGACGGGAATCGATTGTTTTATGAGCTCCTAGCTCTAAGGCTTCTGTTCGTTTGGCTTCACTCGATGTAAATGCTGTCACTTCGCAGCCCCAGGCGTTCAAAAATTTGAGGGCTAGGTGGCCGAGACCGCCAATTCCGATCACACCTACCTTGTCAGTCGGTCTTATATTGAATTGAACGATAGGATTAAAAACAGTGATGCCCCCGCAAAATAGCGGCCCTGCGCTTTCAATATCTATACCCGGCGGCAGTTTAATGACGCTGGCGGCATCAGCACGAACTTTTTCGGCAAATGCTCCATGACGGCCAACGATCGTCCCTTGCGCGCTCTGGCATAGATTATGATCTCCTTCCATACAGTTCATGCAGGTTAAACAGTATCTCGAGTGCCAGCCAAGTCCGACGCGGTCGCCGACTTTGAAGTTTTTTACCTCCTCTCCGATAGCAGCTATTTTTCCAACGGCTTCATGTCCAGGCACAAGAGGGTATTGTGTAATCCCCCAAGCGTTATCCAGCATGCTCACATCGCTGTGGCAAATCCCGCAATACTCTACATCGATTTCAACATCATGGGGTTCGAGTGGACCCGGTTCGTACGTAAACGGTTGGCATTTGCCTCCGGGTTCGGAAACTGCATAGGCTTTGATCACTTCTTGGACTCCTTCATTAAATAAAAGAATATTTTAGATCGTACAGCGTTGAAGAAATAACATGCAAGATCAAAGTATGTGGAGAGTTTTGCTGTTATTTCATGCTCTCGTCATATTTTTTTTCATCATTCAGTGTTTTAAATGTCATCGTTGGATGTTCTGTATCCCATTTACTATAAATGCTCAAAATCTTTAGCGGGGCGGTTTGACTCGCATTCTTAATATAGTGTGGAGTATAAGCAGGAATTAAAAGCCAGCTACCGGCAGGTACGTCTTTTAATGCCTGGTCGTCAAGGTAAACTTCAGCCTTCCCTGATTGGATAAGAATAAATTGATCGAAGTCATGAACTTCGTTGGGGACATCATTCGTTGGGTTAGTTTGAGGGCTAATTGTCATCACAACAATTTGAGCTTGATTACCTGAGTAGAGAGACTCGCGCCAATTGTTATTTTTTTCAAAAAATGCGGGATGAGTAAAGCTCTGCCTACCCATGATCACCATTGGTTGCGGCTTATACCCTGCTTGTTTACTATGCCCTTTGACAACATTTGCTTCACTCGCTTGCTTTGCCGGCATCTGAGCATTTTGCATGTTTTGATAGAAATAAACACCCCTTTCTCCAGCAGCAATCGCCAAGGAAATAGGCGTTGTGAACATAAAGAATAGGAACAAGAAACTCTTCATAAAGCACTCCGATTTTAAGGTAATCCACCATTGCGCGTTGTATCATGACCTTATTCATCAGTCAAGCTTTGGAAAGCAACCCCGGTACTTAATCGAAGCTCCTCATTGCTTTGTGGGTAGACTCGTGCTATCGTTTATTTCTCAATATTTGCGTATGATGATGCGATGAAGTTCGCGACCTGCATCGATTTCTTGATGGATCGTTAAGATGGCTGTTCAGACGATTGCAATTGTTATTGGCATTTCTCATTATCAGCAGAAGGGTATACCTTCTTTGCCTGCTGCTGAAAGGGATGCGGTTAATTTTGCACGAGCTTTGAGAAATTGGAGAATTTCCGAAGAGAATATTTTTCTCCTTTTAAATCAGGATGCTAGCAAAGAGATAGTCGACAATTTCTTCACAATGCTTTTGGCAAGGGAAGAACATGCCAAGTTCATTTTCTACTTTTGCGGCCATGGGCACAGAACTCAAGGTAAAATGCCCCGGTCCTTCCTCATGTTTTCTGATACCTTGTTAACATCCGATCATTGTTTGAATGCTTTCAGCTTGGACGGTTTATTTGAAAGAGTGGCTAAGATGAACATGCTGGAAAGCTACCTGTTTATCCTATTGCGCCGAAAAACCCGGTCATTTATGACCGGGATGTAAGGCGCTCCGGTACTAGCTAGGGTTTTCCTGCTGTTGGATGTATTGTGTCAGTATCTCTAGAGGCGCACCTCCGCAGCT
>JBAUVX010000321.1:0-12018 GCA_049583465.1 Waddliaceae bacterium
TCTATTGAAATCGCCCGCGCAAAATGCGGAACTCAGAGTGAAGCAATCAGGATAAACCGAAAGGATCGCGATGAGCGCGTGGCCGGCATATTCCCGGTTTTATACACATTCATTAGCCTTGATGACCGATCTTTATCAGCTAACGATGGCCTATGGGTATTGGAAAAATGGCCTCGATAAAAAAGAGGCCGTCTTTCATCTTTTTTTTCGTAAACCCCCATTTCGGGGAGGGTTTACC
Organism: Waddliaceae bacterium; assembly: GCA_049583465.1. Lineage (GTDB taxonomy): Bacteria > Chlamydiota > Chlamydiia > Chlamydiales > Waddliaceae > JBAUVX01. The sequence continues at coordinate 239 of JBAUVX010000321.1, forward strand.
GTGGCTGCCGGTTTGGAAAATGCCATTGACTATTTAAAAAAATTTCGGTTTCATGATTCGGATCTTGCCTATCTCGCTTCGTTAAAGGGGGCTGATGGCGAACCCCTCTTTACCGACGACTATTTTGATTATTTAGCCGGAATCGAGTTTTCCTGCGATGTCGATGCCGTTCCTGAAGGCACCATCGTTTTCCCTTATGAGCCTCTACTTAGGCTCAAGGGCCCCTTGGTTCAGGCTCAGCTTTTTGAAACACCCCTGCTCACTCTCATTAATTTTTCCTCTCTGATTGCAACAAAGGCTTCTCGTATTTGTATTGCAGCAAGGGGGGATTCTGTGATTGAGTTTGGTTTGCGTCGAGCTCAGGGCATTGATGGGGCGCTGACAGCTAGCCGGGCCGCCTTCATTGGGGGATGCGATTCTACCTCTAATGTGTTGGCAGGAAAGTTATTCGGGATTCCCGTCATGGGCACGCATTCACACAGCTGGGTGATGATTTTTGATGAAGAGGTCGATTCTTTTAAAGCTTTTGCGAAAGCGTTGCCGTCGAATTGCGTTTTTCTTGTGGATACCTACAATTCCATTCAGGGAGTCAAGAAGGCGATAACAATTGGAAAATGGCTTAATAAGCAAGGAAAGAGAATGCTTGGAATTCGGTTAGATTCCGGAGATTTAGGCTATCTTAGCAAAATCAGTAGGAGGCTGCTCGATGACGCCGGATTTCCCGATGCCAAGATTGTTGCGAGCAATGAACTTGATGAGAATGTGATTAGCGATCTGAAAAGACAGGGAGCGGCAATTGCTGTTTGGGGAGTGGGCACGAATCTTGTTACTGCTAAAGATCAACCCGCATTGGATGGAGTGTACAAATTATCTGCCGTGCGCGATCCCGGCGAACCCTGGTCATACCGGCTCAAGCTTTCAGAGCAAATGACGAAAATTTCCAACCCGGGAATTATACAAATACGACGGTACTACGATGAAAAAGAAAACATTGCCGATGCTCTCTATGATGTCCATACCGATCTCAGTCAGGGCTGTCATATTCTCGATCCTCTGGACCCCACAAGGGAAAAATTTGTTGGACCCGGAACCCTTTTTCGCGATTTGCTCGTTCCCATTTTTCGCGATGGCCGGCTGGTCTATGCCCCCCCCCCTCTCACGGAAATTCGAGACAATACCCAAAGAGAGCTTGCCCATTTTCATGAAGGCATTAAGAGATTTCTCAATCCTCATCAATATGTTGTCGGGATGGAAAAGCAATTATACGAGATCAAATATCAACTGATCAAAAAGGCGAGAAAGTGATGACCGCATTGATAGTGATTGATGTGCAAAACGATTTTTTGTCCGGAGGGGCGCTCCCTGTGAAAAAAGGGGATCGGGTGATCTCTCCCATTAACCGACTTGTCCGGCTGCCCTTTGATACGATTTTTGCGAGTAAAGATTGGCATCCTCCCGATCATAAAAGTTTTGCTCTTACACATGGGCGGAAGGTTGGCGAGCATATCATGCTGAAGGGGTTGGATCAAATCTTGTGGCCTGTGCATTGTGTCCGGAATACATCCGGGGCAGAATTTGCCGATGAACTTGATACCTCCAAGTTCGAAAAGGTCGTTTACAAAGGAACGGACAAAGACATTGATAGTTATAGTGCATTTTTTGACAATGGGCATCTCAAATCGACGGGACTGGCAGATGAGTTGAAGGAACGGGATATCACAGAGGTGTACATCGCAGGGTTGGTGACCGATTATTGTGTCAAGTATTCCGTGTTGGATGCCGTGGAGCAAGGTTTTCGCACCCATGTGGTTGTAGATGCCTGTCGAGCAGTGAATGTTGAGGAGGGAGATAGTGAGAAGGCTCTTGATGAGATGAGAGCTGCCGGGGCTATAGTGACGACAACAGAAAAGGTTACGCAAGAGGTTAAATAGAAGGGGAATTTGAACCCGCGATTTCTTAGTTTTGAACGAGCTGCGCCTCTTGCGATCATCCAAGCCCGGGGCTTTGCGCCGCCGAAATCCCAATTCTTGAATTTGAATGTGTATATGAACCTATCTCACTAAACGCTTTTCAGCCGATTTTTTGGATCTTGGGCTGATTTTGCGATGAATTTTTCGCTCAACTTATGAAAGTTGAGCGAAAAATTGAGCGAAAAATCAGCCCAAGAGGCAAGAATAGGTTCATGGTCGCGCTAGATGTTTATCGACTTGGCTCGTTTCTTGGTAATAACAAGGGTTGGTTTCGTTAATAATCCTTGATTTTCTTAGTTTTCCTTGGTATTTTTTCTTCAGGCTTTCTTGTTATAATACCTAGTGCAAACGTTGTACTCAATGAGTTTCAAGAATTGGCAGGGTGATTTTTTGCACTGAAATTTCCTTGGGGCAATAGCTCAGTTGGTTAGAGCAGCGGACTCATAACCCGCCGGTCGCTGGTTCAAGTCCAGCTTGCCCCATCCTTTTCACACTATATTCTGAGAGGGTTTTTGGTAATTGCGTAATAGGTACAAAAACTCAAATTTACGCAAAAATTACGCAATCAACCAGAAAAAGCCAGCACTATTCAGCAATAATAGTCTGCCTTAACCGTCCTGTTGAAGATCATCCATTCCTTATCGAAAATTTCAGAAACCCCTTACGTAAGGTACTGCCAAAACTGACGAAATGGGTTGCGGAATTCCACAATTTAGCATCAATCCAGTGCAAAATCTTTTCTAGAATGCGTAAAAAGTGCGTAATTTTCTACAAAATTACCGTGAATCCTCAAAATTATGTGGTTTTAAGGCATAAAAACGTAGGATTTAAAATCCGTTGTTCCTATTTATTCTCATTTTTGCTAGAGTGTGTTTTACAACGCTGGAGGCACCATGGGAAGTATTAGAGAACATTTAAAAAAATCCGGAGAAAAGAGTTTTCATGCTGAAATTAGACTGAAAGGACATCCCTCTCAAAGAGCTTCTTTTCGAACAAAGTCGCAGGCTAAAAAATGGATTCAAGATACAGAATCTGCAATAAGGGATGGACGCTATAACAGCATATCAGCTTCGCGCCGTTATACCGTGAGAGAGTTGATCGATCGGTTTATCACCCAGTACCTCTCAAAGCACCCCAAGTATAGAAAACAGAAAATCTTACTTCTTGAGAGGTGGAGAAGAGAACTTGGCAAATTGCTTCTCGTTGAGCTTTTGCCGTTGCACCTTGCCGATGTTCGAGACAAGCTTTTAGAGGAGGAAACCCCAAGAGGGAAGAAGAGAAGTTCTGCAACGACGAATAGATATTTAGCTGCTTTTTCAAAAGTCTTGTCGTTCGGAGTGAAAGAGCTGGGATGGCTACAAGAAAATCCGATGCAAAAGATTACTAAGCCGAAAGAACGCCAGGGACGAGATCGCTTTCTTTCGCAGGAGGAAATTGCACGACTATTAGTAGCGTGTAAAAGCTCTTCAAATCCCAACCTCTATTCAATTGTCAGCATAGCTCTGCTCACAGCTATGCGATATGGAGAGATTATAAATCTCCAATGGAAAGATGTCGACTTTAACAATCGATTTTTGACACTGCATCAAACGAAGAACGGAAGATCGCGTATAATCCCTCTGACGAATAAACTCATTGAAATTCTGAAATCGTGCCCTTCTTATGATAGTGATCCAAATGAATACCTTTTCACTAGCGGTAAGAAGTCATCATCGAATCGACCTATGTCTATTCGAAAATCATTTGCTAATGCTCTAAAAAAGGCGAATATTGAAAATTTTCGTTTTCATGATCTTCGTCACACTGCTGCAAGTCACTTAGCTATGCAAGGAGCTAGTCAGGGTGAACTCATGGAAATTCTTGGGCACCGTACACCAGCTATGACTCGACGATATGCTCATTATAGTCAGGGGCACATTGCTAGCGTTCTCGAAAAGACAAGTTCTATCATCAATTAAAAAAAGGAAACATAGCATATGGAACACATCAAGAATTTCCCTGAGTCATTCCGGAATATTTATGAATTATTGCGACTAGCAGAAACACCCCACGGATTTTTTGAGCATTTGGTTCGTTTGGTGAATGCAATAAAATCAGAAAAGTCATTTCATTACAAGCTTGGAAGGTGGATGGAAGTCCTGAATAGCGCGGAAGTTGAAATCAAACATGAAAAAGAGCAGGTCATTAAGTGGATGGAAGAAAAATCGGCTAATATGAGGGATTCGATAAAAGCGGGAAAACCTCAGGCACAGAGAAGAATCGATCAATTGGAAAAAATCTTGTTAGGAGAGATTTGGGGAATATGCTCAGGTGGATATATAGAGATGCTCACTTATCATTTTTCATCTGCATGCGCAGCTTTAGCTTCCTATGGTCCCTGTAAGATTTGCGATCAATGGCTAAAATTTAGAGTGCGAAAAGATCTTTTTATGTTTGAAGTAAGCGCTCTTAATATTTTTCCACCAAAGGGATGTGAAAAAAAGATGATAAATTCTTCTTGTAAGGAAGGGAAACGCCTCGAAGAACACCTGCAACATGGTTTTGTCAGGGCGATTGTTCTTCCAAATGAGATGTTTTTTGATGACGATGAGAGTGTGCGTATAGAAGTCGAATTTGGAGAAGTCACGGAAATAATGTTTCCTAAAGAATATTACGCTTGGCGAAAGAAGATTGAGAGCTCCAATTTTCAGGCCGAGCTTGACGTTAATGGGGACGCCAGCCTCAAATGGTTATTACTTTTATGCCGGTATCCTGAAATATCTCTTAACCCAACGAGGTCCATACCTAAACCAAACACAGTTATTGAAGCAGATAAAATTTGTAATGAACAATTGCTTCAATTCTATCTTAGTGGATTTAACTCTTCTAGTTGGGAAGATGCTCCTTTAACTAAAGAAGAAATTCTAAAAATAGTTGATCGATTTTTACTTCTTCTACAAACAAGGTTTCCTTTTAATTTCCCTGGAAAAGCGCGAACTCAGCAGATGAAAGAAGCGGATGAATATGCGTACAATACTCTTCTTCCTCATATTCGCGACATGAGTGAGGAAAGCAAACTTGCATTTACAAATGACCAAGCGCATGAATTCGTGCAAAAGACTAATCCTGGCATTTATATCTCCAAAAAAGCGACGAACAGAGCCTGTAAAATGGTCCGTGAAGAAACTGGATGGAAAACCAAACCTGGAAAAAAGAGATGATTTCAGATTCATTACAAATTGAATTCGAATTCGTTTTCAATTTTTATTAAGTAGAATTAATTTTTATAAATGTCTTTCATGGTTGTTTGTGAAAGGTTTTTTCATCTAAAAAGTAAAAAATCAAGTCCAGAATTCACGTGATTTTTCAACTAAACCAATACGATGCTTAATAGAGCAGAATAATTGGTTATACTAGAGAAAAAAAGAGCAAGAAATGAACAACATCGAAAAAAAGGAGAATTAAGATGTCGTTAATTACGATACGCCAGTTTGCAGTGAAATATCCGTGGCCCACGGAAAGCGCCCTAAGATCTTTGATTTACCATAATAAAATAGACAGGGCCGTAGTCCGCTCGGGGCGAAGAGTTTTAATCGATGAGGAAAAGTTTTTTGAAATTTTTCAAGGGGAGAGGACAGGTGGAGGAATAAAATGAGCGACTCAAAAAAAAATGCCGCTCAGGCAATAAGCGGCAATCAATCACAATTTAGATCTGTTCTTGATACTACTAATAATAGTCTTTTTGGCAACAACAATCAATCCCAAGTCAATTTACCGGATAAAACAATATCCCAGCAATTTCTCACTCTGATAGATGAGGACGCAGAATTTTTTACCTTTCAAACTTTTGATGACGGCAAAAGAAAAAATTCCAGACTTTCTCGAATTTTTCATGGGTCTTTAGACCAGCATTTTGACGAACTGAGTCTATTACAAAAACAAGGAGCGGGTGTCTTTGTTGTTGTCAATGGGACAGACGGAGCAGGTAGAAAAGCCGACAACATTAAACAGGTGAGAGCATTTTTTGTGGACCTGGATAGTGGATTTTTGGAACCTATACTGAGTGCACCTGTTGCCCCACATATTCTTGTTGAAAGCAGCAGCGGGAAATATCACGCATACTGGGTGGTTAATAATTGTCCTTTAGAGTGTTTCTCTGAGATTCAAAAGGCATTAGCACAACGTTTTAGCGGTGATCCATCGGTTCATGATCTCTCTCGTGTTATGAGAGTACCCGGTTTCATTCATCAAAAGGGTGTGCCATTTCAAACGCATATTCTTGAAGCTTCCGGCTCTTTACCGATCCCTTTTGATGAGTTTGTATCGGAATTTAAGCTGGAACTTGCGAAAGAAACTAATACCTCAGGGCCTGACCCTATTTTGGATCAACTGAGGAAGAGGAAGATGGTAAAGAGCAAGGATAATCGCTCAGGCTGTTATAGCATCAGGTGTCCATGGGAGAATTTGCACAGTTCAGTAGACCTGGGGACGAAATATTATCAGGCAGGGTTTAACGGGTACACAGCCCCCGGTTTCCACTGCTTTCACGATCACTGCAAAGGGAAAACAATCCATGATCTCAGAAGCTTTTTAGGTTGCTGCGAGCCATGGGGAGAACCGAAGCCGATAACCACTGAGTTGCTTCCAGTGCGGTCTTTTGATGCAGATCTCCTTTTACCTCAAATTCTCCGTGACTGGATTGTGGACGAGGCAGAGCGCATGCCTTGCGCGATCGATTTTATTGCCACTTCGGCAGTGGTAGCTATAGGGTCACTCATCGGAGCGAGATGCTCTATTAAGCCAAAGAGGAACGATGATTGGGGGGTGATTCCAAATCTCTGGGGAGGTGTAATAGGGCTACCTTCTTCGAAGAAGTCACCGGCAGCGGAAATCGGCTTAAGACCTCTTGAAAAGATCACTGCCAAGGTGAGAGAAGCACATCGAAATGAGCTTCAGCAATATGAAACTCAAAAGACTATTTTTGATGCAAAAAAAGAGGCTATTGAGTACCAGATCAAATCTGCTGCGAAAGGAAAAAAAGGTTGTTTAGATGAGCTTGGAAAAGAACTGAATGAGATAAGGAAGGAGGCTCCAAAGGCCCCTCAGCTACGTAGATACAAAACGAATGATACCACGATAGAAAAGTTAGGCGAACTTTTGCGGGATAATCCTGGTGGCATGCTGATTCATCGTGATGAGCTCGTTGGCCTAATAGCCTCGTGGGAAAAGGAGGGTAGAGAAGGCGACCGTTCATTTTTTTTGGAAAGCTGGAATGGTAATAGCTCTTTTGATACCGACCGTATTAAACGTGGATGGATTTTCATACCGAATTTGTGCACCTCCATTTTTGGTGGGATGCAACCCGACAAATTGACAATTTATCTTAATCAAGCAGCAAATGCGCTATCGAATGATGGGATGCTTCAACGCTTCCAAGTCCTCGTATACCCTGATCATCGTCAGTGGGAATGGCGAGATCAGAGTCCCAATGAGTTTGCGCGTCAACGGGTATACTTACTATTTGAGACCCTTGCGAGTTTTGATCCTTTGGATTGGGGAGCTATGCAGAGCGATGATGGTAAATGTCCTTACTTTCATTTCGATGAGGAAGCTCAAAAAATTTTCATAGAGTGGTCTCAAGAGCTTCATCAAAAAAAGATTCCCAATGAAGACAATCCCCTGATGGAGCAGCATCTCGCCAAATATGACAAATTATTCCCGTCGTTGGCACTAATCTTTCATTTGATGAATTGCGCATCTGGAGGAATTAAAGGACCGATCAGTAAAGAGGCCGCCTTGCTTGCCAAGGAGTGGTGCTTGTATTTAGAAACGCACGCACGTCGATGTTATGGGCTGCTTGCTGATGAGGGGTTAAAAGCGGCACAGGCCCTATCTAAAAAAATTGCACAGGGGAAACTGAAAGACAATTTCACCGCGCGTGATGTTCGACGTAATCAGTGGCGTTTTCTAACTACCGACCATGCTGTGCAATCAGCATTGGATTGGCTTGAGGATGAGGGATGGGTTCGATCCGACGAAGTGAGGGGAGGTGGTAATGCGGGTGGTCGTCCGACTCGGCGTTATCGTGTTCATCCCAATTTTTTGGAAGTATCGATTAAAACTCCAGAAAACCCTTAGATAAAGTACTGTCAAAACTGCCAAAACCCAATGAAAAATCTAGAGATCCTTTAGATGATGTACTGCCAAAACTGCCAAAACACATATTTCGTCAGTTTTGGCAGTACCTTGAACATAGGATGGACGAAAAAACGAAAATGACGATTCAACCGCGTGAATATCAAATTGAGGCTTTGGAGGCCATCATTTCGCGCCAAAAAAGCGGCGTTTTGAGACAGCTTGTTTCTCTTCCAACAGGCACCGGCAAAACTATTCTTTTTGGTTTGTTGGCAAAAGAATTGAATACGCAAACCTTAATCATTGCTCATCGTGAACAGCTCATTCACCAAGCCGTTGAGAAAATTGGGCTTGTGTGGCCTGAGGTTTCGATCGGGGTGTGCATGGCTGAGCGGGATGAGCTCAACCACCAAGTTGTGGTCGCTAGCATCCAATCGGCCTCAAAGTTTAAAAGGTTGAAAAGGTTGAAAGAATGCGGATTCAACCTGTGTGTCGTGGATGAAGCTCACCATTCCGGGGCCGATAGCTATAAAACATTGCTCCAAGAGTTGGGGTTTCTGGATGGCAACAATGATAAGCTGCTGATTGGGGTGACAGCTACCCCCATGCGGAAAGGTGGGGGATTGGGGGATATCTTCCAGGAAGTTGCATTTGAGCGCAGCATTTCGACGATGATACGGGCCAGGTATCTCTCCGATATTAGAGGGAAACGAATTCTCACATCAACAAACCTAGATAGTGTCTCTATTAACAATGGTGACTTCATAGAGTATCAATTAGCTGAAGTTTGCAACACTCCCGAGAGGAATGCTTTAATTGCTGATTCTTTCCTGGAACATTGCCCTGACAGAAAGGGGATTGCATTTACCTGCGACGTAAAACATGCAGTTGACCTGGCCGCGACTTTCCGAGAAAAAGGCATCAAAGCATCGGCGATATATGGGGCTATGCAAGATGAGGAAAAGGCTACCATCTTGAATAAGTTTGCGTGCGGCAAGATTCAAGTGTTGGCTAATTGCGCGTTGCTGACGGAAGGATACGACCAGACAGATATCTCAACGGTATTAATGTGTCGACCGACAAGAAGCCGGGGGCTATACATTCAGTGCATCGGGAGAGGAACAAGACTGCATCCAGGTAAAACAGACTGTCTAGTTTTGGATTTTTGCGATAGCTTTCACGACATACAAAGTATTGCCAACCTTTCAAAAGCCGTTGTTTCTGACGATGAAGAAAGAGCGAAGGTCGGGAAGGATGGTGCGATCCAGATCGAGAAAGATCCTAGAAAGATCTATTTGGATGAGGAGATTATCTGCGACTTTGACCTTCTTGATCGGTCGAATTTTGCCTGGGTATCCATTGGAGAAAATTGGCATTTACAAGTTTCTCCCGGGGTATCTTTATGGCTAAATCGTGAGAGTGATGGGTATGTTCCAACCATTCAACAAGAGGGTCGATTAGAGTCGTTAGTAAAGAATCCTATATCTCTAGTTTATGCAATGGGGATAGCTGAAGACTGGACCCGGCGCAACAAGGACTATGTGGCATGGTCGTCGAAAGATGCAAAATGGCGAAATGAACCGGCAAGCGAAAAGCAAATCGAAATTCTTAAGAAAATTGGCTGTGATTCTGAAGGTTTAACCCGAGGAGAGGCAAGCCAAATTATCGGGAGAAAAATCAATAAACGAAATGAATGGCGAAGAAGCCCGGCAACGTCAAAGCAAAGGTACCGCTTGAGAATGATGGGAATGAGGCCATCGTCTTCTCTGACCAAGGGCGAGGCATCAGACCTAATTAACCAAATTAAAAACAAGGAGGAAGAATGTGCAAAAAGACAATAAACGATAAAGAAAACTTAAATTCAAGTCTTGAAGATAATAAATTAAGTAACGAGTATCAGTTACAATCAATTTATAAAGACGGAAAAATAGATAAAGCTTTAATTGATGAGAGATATAAAGATCAGATAGAAGAAATTTTTGGAACATCTGACATCAATTTGATTCAGGAGATACTTAGCTTGGGCGAAAGCGGATTGGTGTGTCGCGACGAAGACCACAACGTTATAGACGTGCTGCTTAGGACTTTGGCAGACTTAAAACCAAACAACGCGAGAGAGGCCACGCTGGTTGTGCAAGCGCAGGCCCTATTCTCTCAGGGAATGAGTCTGCTCCATTGGGCGACTAAAGAGAGCATTATAAATAAAGAGGAGCACTACTTAAAAAATGCAATCAAGTGCCTGCGCCTTCACAACGAGACGATGCTAACCCTTGAAAGGCTCAGAAGGGGTGGGGAACAAAAGGTCGTAGTTCAGCATGTTAACGTCACCGATGGAGGCAAAGCGGCAATCATGGCGGGTAATTTCAAGGCTGAGGGTGGGGTAAGGAAAAAAATCATGGAGGATCCTCTTGAAAAAGTGCGTCGCTAAGTCAAAACGGTCTGGGGAGCAATGCAAGAACTGGCCTGTGAATGGATATTCTGTTTGTAGGTTTCATGGCGCGAGAGGGGGAGCTAAAACAGATAATGGCAAGCTACGGCAAAAGATGGCGCCTTGGAAGCACGGTCATTACAGTCAGGAGGCAATCGATGAGAGGCGTATTTTCCGAGATAGCCTGAAAAAATTTAAACAGAACATTAGTGAAGTTGGACGTGGCAGGTGATTGGGCCTAGTGATCTGGTTGTCTCCACCCCTTGAAATTACAATTCGAATTTTCCTGTGGAATTCAATCAAGAAATACTGAAGCTTCTATGTCGGCGTCTATTAGACTCGCTCGCTGACTCTTTGATAGCTCGCGATTCCTTGGAATCGATGACAGCCAAATATCGATAAGCTTGCAGATATTGTCACAAATTTCAAGATTGGTGCTTTCAGGTTCCTCGTGGTAGCGTGGGCCATGGAAAATAATGGCGGTGGTTTTTCTCAGCGCACCGCAGTCAACGATTTCTGTATACACCCACACCGTTCTCTCTAATGCCACATCTATAATAGGAACATCATTTTCGATCGTGAAATCAATTCTTACTTGCAATGTCCCGTCGTCGGCTTTTTCTGTGTGTTTTACTCCATATCCTTCAGCTAAATTTACCAGTTTTCTAAGTAAATAGTCCTTGTTGGGTAAGGGCCCGTTTACAGTAAAGAAAACATTGGTTGGGACGTAAATTTCGGATCGAATATTCTCTTGTTTGCTCAGTTTTTCAGTGATCTCTCTTTTTATTCTTATGCGTTCCCAGAGTAATTCTCTCTCTAGGTCTTCTTTTCCTATCGATACACCTAGTCTAGTCGAGTAGATAAATCCAAATATGGTTAAAATCACCCCACAACAGATAAAAAAATTTGTTAACTTTCTCATAAGATTTTCTTTAGCCAAATGTAATTGTTTAATCTAAAAAGTTATCACAATTTAAGTTTTTATTGAACCAAAAAATTTTTAATGTCAACGTTGGGGTGGTGTTATAAGTTGGGGTTTTGTTATGCTTCTAGCCAATCTAGTTTGAATAATGGAAACAAAAGGAAACTAAAATGAATAAATTATTTTTGATGGTTTGTATGGCCGGATGCGGATTGCTCTCAGGGCCTTTTCATGCTAAAGATTTGATAAAATTTAACACCTTTTCCAGATAGTTCGTGCACCATCCAGCCCTTTTCCTCTTAGCTTTAATACTACCTTTTGTCCTTTTATCTTGTTTAAGAAGACT
>JBAUVX010000322.1:0-5183 GCA_049583465.1 Waddliaceae bacterium
CCGCGCCAAAGTCCCGGGGTTGGACGATCGTAAATGGGTCCATATTGACTTAATACTGACCCATTTACGATCGTTCAACCGCGGGAGCTTTCGCGCAGGATCAATCCTTTATTTTAAGCTTGACAGAGCACTAGAACGAAAATCCTCAAGATCAATGGAACGCCAAGATCCAAAATCTTCAAGATTAAGGAAACGGTCGCACATAAAACGTATCACCTCAAAGTTGTGGCTGACGACGAGACAGGTAATCCCTCTCTCTTTTTTCAGCCTCTTTAACAGCAAAAGGATATCTTTTTGCACAGCAACATCCAGCGCTGACGTGCATTCATCCAAGAACAAAACTTTTGGATCGACAAGAAGAGATCGTGCAATCGATGCCCGTTGCCGCTGCCCTCCCGACAGCTGGTGAGGATAACGAAACAAAAGTTCTGACGACAGTGACACATCATCTAAAGCTTGCAGAAGAGCCTGTTCATCATAGGGAATCTTCCGGGCAATCAACGGCTCCCTGAGAATCTCGTAAACGGTGTGCCTTGGATGTAAGGAGGCCAAAGGATCTTGAAAGACCATTTGGATATGATGGCGAGGACAACCCACCTTGATCTTCCCGGACCAATAGGGATGCAGGGAACTTAATGTACGAAGGACTGTCGATTTCCCGCATCCCGAGGGGCCGACAAGTCCTAAGGATTCGTTTTTAGCAACCCTAAAATTGAGATCGCAGAGAATGGGCTTTCGTCTCTTTTTGTTAGGATAAATGGTCACATTTTCAACGACGATCATCTCTATTCCCGGAGTAATGCTGCCTCAAATAACCGTCTAAGATAGGGGTGGTCATGTTTCTCCAGCTCCTCGGGAGTGTCCACTGCAATCATTTGCCCCTCTTTCATCACCCCGATCCGATCGCAAAATCGACACGCTTGCCGCAGATCATGACCGATCCATATCAGAGACATGTTCTCCTGATCAACCCCCTTTTGAATAAGCTGCAAAATGCCTTCTTGCAAAGAAGCGTCTAAAGCAGAAACGATTTCATCGGCAATTAACAATTTAGGATGCTGCATCAGCATCATAGCGATCATCACCCGCTGTCCCATCCCCCCGGAAAGTTGATAGGGATACATGTCGAGCACTTGGGGGGAAAGAGAAACCTCCCTTAAAGCCGATAAAGGAGAAATCGCTACCGCTACCTCCTGCAGCTGTTTGCCAATCTTCATTAATGGATTTAACGATGCTTTGGGATCCTGCAGGATCATCGCAATCTCCTTTCCTCGAATTTTTTTTCTCCATTCTTTTTCTGATAATGTTTTTAAATCCTTTCCCTTCCAATCGAGTGTTTCTGCCTCGACTTCCGTGCCTGTTGGGAGAGTGCCGAGAAGGGTTTTGGCTAACAGCGTTTTTCCCGATCCCGACTCTCCGACGAGACCGAATTTTTCCTCTCCGATCTCAAGGGAAACATCCTTTACCACCCATGCGTTACCGAGCTTCAGCGAAAGCTTTTTTATGGTCGCTAATGGCATGGAATCTCTCTTTTTGGATCCAGGAGATCGCGGACAGTCTCTCCAATGATGTTAAAGCATAGGCTGACGGAAAAGATGGCAACGCCCGGCATGACAGAGACCCACCATTGATTCAGAAGAAAGGTGCGCCCGTGGGCTGCCATCATTCCCCACTCCGGCATGGGAGGCTGAACTCCTAAGCCTAAAAACCCAATCGCAGCGACACTCAAAATGATGCCTCCTAAATCCATGCTTAAACGAACAAGCAATGAAGAGATGCACAAAGGGAGCAGATACCGGTGCAACAGGCGCCATCGTCCGATTCCCTGCAGTTCTGCTGCTTGGATAAATTCTGCCTTCCTGAGAGAAAGCGTTTCCGATCGTGCAACACGAGCGTAGATCGGCCACGATGTCAAGGCAACGGCAAAGGCTGCGTTGAAGAACCCGGGTCCAAGAATCGCCACAAAAACGAGTGCTAGAATGAGCCTTGGAATCACAAAAAATAAATCGATGACCCGATTGATTGCCACGTCGATCATCCCTCCCATATATCCGGCATACATCCCCAAAAACAATCCCAACGGCGCAGACATTGCTGCTGCGATTGCGATGGTGAGGAAAGTGGTCCGTCCGCCGTAGAGAACTCGGCTCCAAATATCCCTCCCTAGTTGATCGGTGCCAAAAAGATGGGAAGCATCAAGCGGATGAAGAGAGCGGGTGAGATCAATGGCATAAGGATCGTGCGTGGCGATCCAAGGAGCAAAAACTATTCCCACACACCACAGCGTCAGAAAGCCGATGGCCAGGGCGGCTTCCCATCGCGTCAGCAATTGACGCAAAAAATGCAGCGTGCGCTGCCATCGAGCCTGCCGCAATAGCGTCCGCGCGGTCATTGGTATCCCCTAGGATCAATCACAACACTGAGGAGATCGAGAATAAGGGTCAATCCAATAAACATCATGCCGATGAGCAAGGTGGCACCGAGAAAGGCATGATGGTCTAAAAGGATTAAACTTTGCGTTAAGTACCGACCCAACCCGGGCCAGGCAAATACTGTTTCAACGATAACCGCTCCTTCCAATAGCGAGGAAAAGATCGTCATCACTATCGCTAAGAGGGGGAGGGAAACATTTCTTAAGGCATGCTTCCATAATATTTTTGCAGGAGAAAGCCCCTTTAGGGTAGCGGTGAGAATATAGGGTTGGGAAAGCTGCTCTGTCATCAAAGATCGGGTCATTCGACTTAAGGAGGCCATCGTGAACAATCCTAAAATACTAGCAGGCAGAACAATATGTTTCCAACCATTAATAAAAACATCCCAATCTCCGGCAAGAGCGGAGTCGAGAAAAAGGCAGCCTGTCGGGCTTGGGTAATCGGAATGGAGAATATCCACTCTTCCTGGACCTTCGACCCACTGCAGCTTGACGTAGAAAACCAGCAAAGCAGCGATGCTGAGAACAAAAGTTGGAACGGAATACAGGATCGCTTGCCATTGAACGAGAACATTCCAAAAAGAGCGTGGATGCCACGCTGCCATCACTCCGATGGGGACTCCTCCGATAATTCCGATGGCAAGAGAAAGAGCGGCAAGCTCAAAAGTAGCAGGAAACACGCGTAAAAGATCATCCACAACGGGGTTGGATGTCATCACAGAAACGCCGAGATTGCCGTGAAGGAGTTTAGAAAAATAGTGTGCGATTTTCTTCCAAAGAGGTAGATCTACTCCAAGCATTTCTCTTGCTTGTTGATAGGATTCAGCGGATGCGGCATCCCCTACAAGGGTCAAAGTTGGATCGATGGGGACCCATTGGCTCAGAGCAAACATCAAGCAAAGAAGGAAAACCGCTGTCAAACATCCGGAAATGAGGATCTTGAGCGCACGCAGCCTCACTTCTTCTCAGGTGTGTAGTAGCATAAAACATCAAGAGGGCTCATGAAACGGACCCCTTTTCCCATTGCTTCTTTGCGCTGAGCGACCACCCGATTCTCTTGAAAGAGGTTTGCAAATGGAGCATTGTCATGGAAATACTGCTGCAGTTGCACATAGAGAGCCCGCCTCTTTTCGTTATCCTGCTCTCTCATCGCCTCTAACGTCATTTCATTCACCTCTGAAATTTGCCAGCTGTTTCTCCATGCCAGCGTTTTTTCAGGGGAGTCATCTGCATTGTTTGGGTTGTAGGCAAAGGTAATTGCATTGTTATGCGGATCGTGATAATCGGGCACCCAAGTACTCAAGCACAAGTCATGCTCGCGTGCACGCAATTTTGTCAAAACTTGCTTTGAATCTCCGGGAAGGATATTCACGCGAATATTTGCCTTGCCAAACATGGCTTGGATCGCCTCGCCGATGGTGACATTCGAAGTATCGAGATTGACAGTAAAACCCTTTTCAAGCCCGGCCTCTTTCAGCAAAGCTTTTGCCTTGTCGGGATTGTATGTGAAGGGGTTGTTTTCATAAGCGCCAAAAAAACCCTTGGGAATAAACGATTGGTGAACAGTCATTTTTCCACGGGTGATTGTCTCGAGATTCTCGTAATCGATTAAATGTTTTAGGGCTTGACGCACTTGCGGGATTTTTAAATGGGGGTGTTTTTGGTTCATGCTCATGAAGTAGGTCATGGAAAGAGGGTAAATGTCGACGTGGAGGTTGTCGATTCCTTCCACCTGATCAAGTCCTAAATTGCGGGCGATGTCAACGTCTCCTTTCATAAGAAGCATTTTTTGGCTCGACTCTTCGGGAATGGCCCGAAGGATGATTTTTTTTAATTTTGCAGCTCCTCCAAAATACAGTTCGTTTCTCGTCAGGTATAGCCCTGTGTTTGCAATCCACCACTGCAATATGTAGGGTCCCGACCCTGCATAGTGGGTTTTTAGCCACCCATTGCCGAGATCGCCATTGTTTTCATGGGAAAGAAGCAGGCTCTTTTCTACAATAGCTGCATTTGCCGTGGCGAGGCAATAGAGAAGCAAAGAGGGGGCGACGCCATCTGTTTCAAGAACGAGGGTCTCTGCATCTTGAGAGCGAATTTTTTCCGTTGCATTGTCGGCAGTCCATCCAAATTGCGTAAACAGATAGGACGGAGCTTTGTTAAGTTTTACGATGCGCTGAAGAGAGAAGGCGGCATCTTCGGCAGTCACGGGGTTGCCGGAAGCAAACTTCGCATCTTCCCTCAAATGAAAGGTCACTGTCTTTCCATCTTCGGAAGCGGTCCAATGGTGCGCAAGGCTCCCTTGAAATTGCCCTTCGTTCTCAGGATCGTAAAAGACGAGTCTATCATAGGTGTTGAAGGCATATTCGAGGCCGCTTGCTTCGAAAATTTCGGCAGGGTCGAGGGAGATGAGATTGTCAAGGTTTGTTGCAATGACTAAAGTATCTTGGGGAGGGATTGCTCCGACCGAGAAAAACAGTAGAAGAGGCAAAATGAGCAAAAAGGTTTTCATGATTTGAAACGCTCCAAAATGATTATTTTAATCGAATGCAAAGTATAAGAAAACTCGTACGATATTGTCAAAAGCTTTCCTAACGCGAGCAGAACAGCAAACATTAAAGAATTAACCCCATGGGCGAATTGCGATTTTGCGATTTCGGTTGATAATGCGCAGGTACTAGTTTCACCACTCATTTAAAGCATGGTTGTTAGTGTAAAACACAGAGACACAGAGAGCACAGAGAGAAAGGACGGG
>JBAUVX010000323.1:0-9716 GCA_049583465.1 Waddliaceae bacterium
GACACAATACATCCAACAGCAGGAAAACCCTAGCTAGTACCGGAGCGCCTTACATCCCGGTCATAAATGACCGGGTTTTTCGGCGCAATAGGATAAAATTGACGACACCGTATTAATCCTCTATATACCTAATCAAATGATTTTTATAGGGATAATATGGAGATGAATCGCCTTTCATTTCTGAATTTTTTAACCGCTCTTGCCCTTCCTAAAAGTTATGATCGTTAGATATTTGCTCTCCCGAATTTGATGAGTTTCACTTGTCAAAAAAAAAATTTGTAAAAAAATATTGACAGAAAAACAGGACCTCCTTAGATTTGAGGTCAGTTGTCAATGGTGGCAACTTTTTAAAGACATTATTAAGACTCAATACTTAGAGGAAAAACATTATGTCTACATTACTTGATTACAGCACAGCAAACATGACAGATCTGAATAATGAAGTAAAGGCAGTAGCCTATTACTCCAAAAATTTGCCAGATCTTCCTAAAGAGGGCCTCCTCGAACTTCGCTATTGGATCAAAGATGCCGAAGAGGGAGGTTATAATCTCTATTACTGGCAAAATGGTGTTTACAAAGTGAGACACTTCGCTGTCATCCAAGGAGGAACTCGTATTATCAATGGCGGATGCGAGCGTTTTGGCAGTTTAGAAGCTTTTCTCGATAATTCCTTTACACATGATTGTCATGGAGAGGAAATGGGAACAGATCTGCTGCCCTCCCTATAAAAAAACCTTTTCTTAAAATGTCCCCTTAAGTAAAATTTCAATTTTCGTAAGGGGATTTTTTAGCTAAAAATATTTTTTGTCTTTAAGGTAAATAGTCATTGTTAACGCTGTCTTATGCCACATAGCCATCGGCAACACATCATCATCGATCTAAAAGAAGGCCATCAGGCTTACAGTTCCCTGGAAATCCAAAAATATGTCGAACAAATGTTTTTGGTATTATCGAAACTCTTAGCGCCAAGTCTTTTGTATAGTGATCATACAACGCGGAATCGGCTTTTTAAAAAAGAGCTCCCCTTAGTGCAATACACATTAGAGCATCATGCCCCCGGCTGCTTGGTTCTTTCTATCCTGGCTTTAGCTCCCCGTTATCGAGACCTTGGTGAATTGCTCACTCATATGCTGAGCTATCAACTGGTTCCGGGAAAAATCCTCTATATCACCAGCTTTCGACACTGTCATTTCTATTTCCCCGATGACAACGAAAACAGATACTATCTTGCTGAAGCACAGCTAATTCTACGGAATGAATATGAAATCGAAAAGGTAGAAGAGCTGTTACCTCATTTTATCAATTCGATAAAAACCAGCCTGATCAACCCAAGATTTGTTCAGCATCTATTGAAGCGGCAAAACAGCTGGGAAGATCCTTTTAGTGCGAATGTTCAGGATTTGATCTTGAGGATTATAGAAAGAGGGTTTGCACGTGAGACGGACGGTTTCCTTGACGAAATGAGCGGGCTTTTGCTCTTCTGTCATAACTCTTTTAAAAAATCTCGAACAGCCGAGCATTTTACCCGGATCGTTTGTTCCGCCTTGCGGCTGAGAAAAGCCATTGAAGAGGAAGAACATTTATCCCATGCAGCACATCATCTTCTATTTCGCCTCATTCCGGCAACGCTGCAATACACCTTTGGCAAAAAGCAGGTCCTAGGAGTCTGCATTGCAACGAACCAATTTGATGACTATGAAATGTTTCACCAGAAACACATTCTATCTGCTATACGCTTCTTCCTTCCCGAAACTAAGATGGTTCACGACTCCTACTTCCATTATTACCGTCCAGGTGATTCCACACATATTCACTACCTTGAAATCGAAAACAAAAACGCCAAACCTATTTATCTCAACACCCTCAAAGAAATGCGCTCATTTTTACAAGAAAAACTGTGCTCCAGTGTGGAACGGGTGACGCCAACATTATTTATTCGGCGCAATGAAGAAGAGATTATGAAGCATATTTTAATTCTGAACTCCGAAATCACAACTCCAAATGATCTCCCTCAAGCAATGATCTCTTTTGATTCGCAATCGCGAACGCGCTTGACATTTACTGTTGTTTTGGTTCGTGTACTGAAAAAAGATTCTCCCCCCATCCAACATGTTTTAGCTGATCATCAGGAAAGGGAATGGAGCTTTAGTCTAGAAAAAACCCGTATGGTCAACGATACGCAGGAGTGTCCCAAAGAAGCGAGCATTTTCAACTTAAAAATCAAAAAAAATGCCCCATTCCTACGTGCAAATTCTTCCATTAACCTCTACGAAGCACGCCAACAGGTGGTACAGTACCTCGCTAAAAGGCTTGGACCTATTCGAGATTACATGGGAGGACTGATTGATTGCCAACAAATCCTTTCGATACAACTTAAGCAGTCCTTTTACTCATTTGCTCAGGATTTCCCCGATGTTTTAGAGGATTTTTTCTATTCTCTTACCCCGATGGAATCACAAGCCACTTTGCCTTTTGAAGCTCTGCAAACCCTATTTCGCAACTTTCTCGTATTAGTAAAAGAAGGAAGAGAAAAACAAGATCAATACCTCATCAAAAAGAGCCTTGATCAAACATTTGCTTATGCGATGATTCGCATCCCCGCTCATTTTCCTAAAGAACACATCCATTCCCTCATCGAGGCTCTCACTTCGAGACAAAATACCATTCATTACACGCAATTTGAACATCAAGGATTTTTCTTTTTAGGATTGGTTCAAAACATTAAGGTAGAAGAGGACAAATATGCGTTTTTTTCCATGTTAGAGGCCATCTTAAAAGAAAGAATCCGCTGTGAACAAAAGGTGCAATTCTTTAGATTACCCTTACGTGCAGCACCCCTTTCACTAGACCCGCGTGTTTCCCCCGATACTTCTAATTATCAGACATCCAAGCTTCTGTTTGAAGGTCTCATGCGTCTGGATGCTAAAGGGATGCCGCAGTATGCCATTGCAAAAAAGTATACGTTGAGTGCCGACCGCAAAACCTACACCTTTACATTGCGGCAATGTCACTGGAATGATGGGACTCCCATCACGGCGCACGACTTTGTTTACGCCTGGAAAAAAATCTTATCTCCGGCTTTTCCTGCTCCCTTTGTATATCCTTTGTATCTCATCAAAAATGCCAAAAAAGCAAAAATGGGGGATTTGTCTCTCGACTCCGTTGGAATTCAGGCAATCGACGACCGAACATTGCGCGTCGAACTTGTCCAACCCACATCCTCGTTTCTTGAATTGACAACCTACTCATTGTTTTATCCCATTAAAAATCAAATCTATCGCCATCTTCCCGATTGGGCACTTCGTACACACCCGGAATTTGTCGCTAATGGCCCGTTCACTTTGATCAGCTCAACGCCGGGTAAAAGGTATACTCTCGCAAAAAATCCCCGTTATTGGGATGCTGACAACGTAAAATTAGACAAAATTACCCTCACTGTTACAGATGGGACTACGGGATTAAAAATGTTTAAACAAGGCAAGCTAGACTGGTTAGGGTATCCGACCTCTCCTTGGGAAACTACCTTCTCATCATGCGGAATCAAGCCGCAAACTGTAAATTCTCCCACCTTTTCGTGGGTGGCTTGCAATATTCATTCCTTCCCGTTAAGTAATCGTAAACTTCGCCAAGCTCTTTCTTGGGCGATTAACAGAAAAGCATTCATTCAACACATGCCCGTCTCTTCTGTCCCTCTTTCTACTCTTTTTTTAAAAGATCACGAACTGGAAAATTTTCAACTTCCGCCTATTGAAGGAGACCCTGCTTACGCACAGGGGCTCTTTAAAAAAGCTTTGGAAGAAATGCAGTTAGATCCGAATAAATCGATTACCCTCACACTGTTTCACGCAGAAGAAAAAGCCGACATCCGCCAAGTTTTTCTACTAAAAATGCAGCAACAACTTAAAGCAGTTCTTGGCTTAACACTCAATGTGGAAGCATTGCCTTGGAGCCAAGTTTCCCGTAAAACAATCATGGGAAACTACGAGCTTTGCGTTTTATCTTGGCACCACTTCCTTAACACACCGCATTATTTATACGAGGCATTTAAATTTCCCCAAAGCAATTCTTATTATAAATGGGAGAATTTTCAGTTTCGGCAAACAATGGATGCAGCAAATCGCGAAGAAGATCCAATCAAACGAAAAAAAATTATGAATGAGGCTGAGCGTATTTTGTTGGAAGATGTTCCGATTATCCCCTTGTTTTCTGAAACAGGAGGGTATGTCAAAAACCCCCGCATCACAGACTACCAAGAAGATGAAGCCGGTTTTTTTGATTTTAAAAAAGCATACTTCACATCTGATCAAGAAGACAAAAACATCATTAATTGGTTATAATAACGATTCATGGCATCTAAAGAAGAGTCATCTATTGCTTCATATGACCTGGGAGTTAGCTCTTTTATTCTTTTAGCTATTCCCCTTATTCTATTTTTAGCTTCCGATAGTTTAATGCATTCCGTAGACAATTTCTTGCTTGCTCGTTACTCCCTCCTTGATTGGCAAGCCTATAACATTATCGCCGATCCCTTCATTAAATTCTTGCAAGTCCCGTTAATTCGCATGGCAACAGTGGCCCAAATCTATGTAGGACAGGCATTTAGTGCCGGTGAACAACGTCGGATCGGCCTCTTTGTATGGCAGATGATTTGGCTTTCTCTATTTTCAACGATAATCGTCTTGCCTCTTGGATGGAAGCTATGGTCCTTCTGTTTATCCGGAAATCCGCTTGAAGAACCCGCACAGGGATTTTGTCATCTCATGGTCGCCGGAAATGTCCTGTTTCCCCTTGGTGCTGCTTTGAGTTCCTTTTATATTGGCCGAGGCCGCATGACTTTTGTCATTTGTGCCATGGTTCTCACCTTTGCAGTAAACTGTTTGTTAGACTTTTTATTGATTTTTGGTGTCGGAGAGCTCCTGCCTCCTATGGGCCTGCTGGGTGTTGGCCTTGCCAAACTGGGCGCGCAAGCCTTTTTTTGCCTCGTTTTATTTTGCGCCTTTCTCAAAGCAAAAAATCGGCAAGTTTACGGCACTAATCACTGGTTATTTCGTTTAAAACCATTTTTAAACTGCCTAAAAGTGAGCGGTTCGACTGCACTTTACGTGGGTCTTATTAGTTTGAGCTGGCTTGTTGTGACTAAAATGGTCGCATGGGAAAACGATAATACTCTCACCACAGTCGTATCCTTTGGGGGAAGCTGTAGCAGTTTATGGATGTTTTTTAATCTCGGGATTGGACAAGTATTAAGCGTGCGGGCATCGCAGGTCATCGGCTCTCGTGATTGGACATTGATGAAACAGCTGTTGCGTTCATTGATGTGCATAAGTTCTTGTTTGCTTTTCATCATTGCCCTCCCTTTGTTATGCTTCCCTAGCCTTTTTCTTTCTTTTTATTTTGGCAGCGAATCCTTTCACGCCCTTTCTATCAATCTTAAACAGACACTGATATTCACGTGTATTGCCATGTGGTGCTTCGAGCTAATCGGTGCCTTTGATCGCACGTTGCGCAGCCTATTATCAGCTGCAGGAGATACTACGTATATCCTTGCTGTTTACATTGTCATGATTGTGCTGTTTAACATTATTCCTATGTACTTTGTCCTGAATGTTTGGAACTGGCCCCCTTATACCTTCTGGTATGTCATGAATGCCGGCATTCTACTGCGCAATCTCCCTTTGCTTCTTCGCTATCGACAAAAACGATGGCAAACGACGCCTGCTTTGGTAGCAGTTCAATAGCTGAAAGGCGCGATTCAAATCTTTATTCAGTAATCACTTGAATCGCACCCCGGATGAAATTCGAACTTGTTGAAAACCATAGATCTGGAGGATAATAGGATGCTCAAAATTCCTAACGGTGCTCTCGATTGCCATGAAGCCGCTTATCTTCCTTGTTCTTGTCTTTCTGCTTCCTATCCTAAAACTAGAAGGGGCTTTGGAGTATAGGGTGATGTTTTCGGGTATTCAACGACAAGAGATTGTCGATCTTCTCAAAGATGCTTCGCAGCTAAATGTAAAAAAGAACACACCTCAAACACTATCCTCTCTTCGAAAACGTGCGGAAAAGGACATTCCTCATCTGATCAAAGCTCTTCAGAGCCAAGCCTATTATCAGGCTAAAATCCATGTGGAACTTAATAACACATCGGCTCAACCCATTGAAGTCATCTACCACGTCGACTCAGGCCCTGTCTATCCACTGGCAGAGTTTAACATCTCCCCCGAATGTTTAGGCGTCACTCCTCAGGAACTGTCCATCGCCCTACATCAGCCCGCATTGCCAAAAAACATTCTGCGAGCAGAAAATGCCCTTATCGAACTATTGAAACACAGAGGCTATCCACTTGCGGCAATTGCTCAACGAAAGGTGATCGCCGATCAAAAACAGCAGCATATCCTTGTGACGATTGAGGTGGACATCGGTCCTTTATTATCATTCGGCAAATCGGAAATCATTGGAAACAAACAGGTCGCAGAATCTTTCATTAGAAAAAAAATCTGTTGGAAAGAAAACGATCGCTACGATCCCCATCAAATTGAAGAAACCATCCAAGAAATCGAAGCGACGGGACTGTTTCGTTCGGTTGAAATTGTCCATTCGGAGGATCCAACAGAAAACAATACGCTTCCGATAACCATCGATGTTGCCGAAGCAAAACACCGCAGCCTCGCTTTTGGCCTTGGATACTCTACACAGCGCGGACCGGGAATCACCGGCCAATGGCAGCATCGAAATTATTGGGGAAATGGGGAGAGATTTTACATCAATGCCAATCTACTGCAGCAAACACAAGAAGCCGCCTGCTCCTATACGATCCCTGATTTTCTCTCGTGCCGCCAAGACCTCCTTCTAAAAACGGAATGGCAGCATAAGGACACCGAAGGCTTTTGCAGTACTTCATTTAGCCTCTCCGGACTGCTAGAACGACAGCTAAGCGAACAAGCACGCCTATCTATCGGGGGAAAGTACGAATACCTCAATAATGATGATTCCGATAACAACGGCAATTTTCACTTGCTAAAAGTCCCAACACAATGGAAATGGAGCAATGTCGACGATCCTTTGGATCCTATCAGCGGAGCAACACTCTTTTTTAAGATTGTTCCCACTACACAACTTCTCGGCCCTCGATTTGTCTACGCAAAGAGCACGTTCACCGGCTCTATCTACTACCCTCTTTCCTCCGATCGACATTTTGTCGTTGCTGCAAAGATGCATCTTGGGTCGATCATCGGTTCAGGGCGGCGGGAGATTCCCCCATCAGAAAGATTTTATGCCGGATCGGAAAATACCCTGAGGGGTTATTCTTATTACACTGTAAGCCCCTTAAAAGACGGTGATCCTATTGGAGGGCGTTCCTTGATGACTTTCTCTTTAGAAGGACGGTGGCGTGCAACAGAAAAATGGGGAGGGGTGCTCTTCTATGACGCAGGCAATGTCTATTCTCCATCCTTTCCCCAGCTGAACAAAAAAGTGCTGCAATCGGTCGGTGGAGGGTTGAGATACTACACCCCGGTCGGCCCTTTACGTTTAGATATTGCTTTCCCGCTAAATCGACGTCGATCCCTCGATAAAGCATTTCAAGTGTATTTTAGCATAGGACAGTCGTTTTGAAATCAATTCTCCGCACCCTCATTTTCACAGCTTTCATCGGTTTTTTTGTCCTCTCTGCCCTTCTCCACTCACAAAGTGTCAAACAACGGGTTGTAAATTTTTTGCAGGAGCAAATCGCAGCAAAGACCGGCCGCCGAGTGGAAATTGATCAGTTAACCCTTTACCCTGCCCCTCTTTTGAAAGCAAGCGGGATCACAGTCTACGATCATCAAGGAGATGTCTTGTTCTTTATTGATGAGTGTGCCGTTCAATTTTCTTTGCTGCCTCTATTGAAAACAGACATCCACCTCATGTTTCAATTGGTGAAAGAAGAAGAAGAGTGGCAAGGAAATCTCACTTACGAAAAGGGACAAGGACGTTTTTCGCTCGCAACAGACAACACATGGATGCTAACAGGAAGCTATCAATTCAGGCCGGATGGGATGGTTGACATTTCTCGCTTTCACGCCGCTTGGGGCTCCCTCGCTTTAGGCGGAGACCTCCTTTTGGCCGGCGATGGGAGCATTCACACCTCTTCATTCTTCGTCGAATGTGAAGACGCCTCGCAACTGTTTTCTGCCAAAGGACAATTTTATGGAGAGGGTTCTCTTTCAGGGCATCTTTTATCCCCAAAAATTCAAGCCGTCCTTCGCAGTGATGCCATGGATTTCAATGGAAACACTTTTAAAGAGCCCATGGTCGCTGTGTCCCCTAATCACATTTCTCTTTCCTTTCTCAAAGATGGCATGTCCTATCGCTTTTCCGGCGATCTCGCCTGGGAGGATGAGGGCGCTCTTCCTAGCCGTCTCAACATGCACACATCGCTCGACACACTCAGGCGGTTGTTTGCTCTCGATTGGATAGACCTCTCAGGTCAAGTCAATGTTGAACTTTTTCGATCAGAAGAGGGAATCACCGGGAGAACACAACTTGCGGCTGAAGATGAAAGCGGAGGAAAATATGCAGGCAATGGAAGGTTTGCATGGAGCCCTCAAAATCGTTTTCCTTATACTTTTATGTTGGACATAGAACATGCTCCCATCCTTGAGATGGACAACTTGTCCGGAAGAGTCGATGGACATCTTACCTTCACCGGAACTGCGGACGAAGGGAAAGTAGAGGGCAATCTAATAACCCAATCGATTATTGCCTCTCTTCCGGAAAAAACCTCGGACCCGCTAGAAGAGCTCGAGATTACTTATATCAACGCTCCTGATGATGACGTTGCTTCCTCCCCCTCCCAAGATCATTCTCCAGCGTGGCCGCTGCATCTAGAGATCACTCTAATTATTCCCGGCAATGGAAAAATTTTAAGCCGAGAACTCAGCTCGGAGTGGAAAGGAGAGGTGGTCATCACGGGGACTGCGGATGCTCCCCTGTTGAACGGAGAATGTAAACTCATTAGGGGAAAATACCTGATGAAGGGAAAAACATTTACCCTGAAAGAAGGAGCCGTCGCCTTTGGAGGAGATGTTGGCAAAAACTCCAAACTTTACGTCGTTGCCGGCTACGATAAAGAAAACATCTCAATTGAAGCTGTTGTCAGAGGAAATCTCTCCCATCCAACCCTCTCTTTCCGATCATCTCCTCCCCTATCGCAAAAAGAAATTTTTTCATGGCTTCTTTTTAACAAAAGAATCGAAGACATCTCACCTTTTCAAGGTAAGCAGTTAATGCGATCCATTTCAGACCTCTCTTCCGACGGACCGGACCTTCTGTCAAGTCTCGGAGATGTATTGGGGATCGATCATCTTGATATTAGCGGCTTTGATGCGGAAGATCCGACGAAAGTTTCTGTCCGGCTTGGAAAATACATTACGGAAGGGACCCTTCTTTCACTCACGCATCATTTTTTTGGCCATTCCCATCAAGACAAAGAAACCAACCTCCTTGGCGTCGAAACAGATATTGGCCGGTACCTAAAATTTCAGGCCGAAATGAGTGATGATGCAAAAAACGGCCAATTGAATATTCTCTGGAAACGAGATTATTAACCGACGCCATGGGCGAATTGCGATTTTGCGATTTCGGTTGATAATGCGCAGGTACTAGTTTCACCACTCATTTAAAGCATGGTTGTTAGTGTAAAACACAGAGATACAGAGAGCACAGAGAGAAAGGAC
>JBAUVX010000324.1:0-7385 GCA_049583465.1 Waddliaceae bacterium
AGGGTCTCGACATCCCTATATCTATCTATTGAGAGGTGGGGAGTATCAACAGGGATCAGAAACGGATTACTACGTGACCTATGTGCTCCCAGATTTTTCGATCAAACACACACCCTTTGTCATTACAATCACCCCGGAAGGCTGGTATTTTGCACAAGGATGTATCGGTGGGCCATACGGGGATAGCAAATCAATTGATGATGTCATTCATTTGTTCATGCATTGTGAGAAAGAGGAGTGCACGCCACTGATCATGCATGGTAAAACGGCCGTTGTGAAACAAAATGTGTTAGTCTAATCATCCCCCGTTATAGGAAATGGCGAATTTTGCCGCAGTCGTTGAAAAATCGGTTGAGCTAAAGCGTCATTTCCTGTAACATCATTTTGAGTTATGCATCTTTCCTATCTATTTTTCTGTCATGAACATTGAAAGGCCTGTTTTAACAGGTGGATTTAGGGAACTTCTAAAATTGTTTTTCCCTATCCTGTTCATGACGTTCTCTACCGTGATTTTCCAGCTTGTAGAAAGATTACTATTGGCACGTCTATCTGTGCATGCCATGGAAACGGTCACGATTACTGCCTATATTTGTCAAATTTTTCAAATTTCGTGTGTGGCTATCGCGATGATGGCTCAAATCGACGTAGGCCGTTGGCATGGAGCAGGGGAATGGAAACGGATTGGACCCGGAGTTTGGCAAATGATTTGGTTTTCCTTTCTTTCGATGTTGGCCACTGTTCCTTTAAGCTTGATTTATGGTCGGCATTATTTACGCGGAAGTGGAGTTGAATCAATAGCACTTCCCTATTTGTATTTTATTGTTGCAATCAATTTTCTCTACCCTCTGGGGGCAGCGCTGACCGGTTTTTACCTGGGCCGACGAGAAACGCGCTTTGTTTTATGTATGACGATTGCCTTTCAAGGGATGAAAATCCTCCTTGGATATTTACTAATCGTCGGTTGGAAAGATTGGATTCCATCTTTTGGACTTTTAGGAGGGGTGATGAGCACTTTAATCGCTCAAGGGGGATTTTGCATCGTATTACTTGTGGTATTTTTGAAAGAAAAGCATGCTAAAATCTATCATTCAAGGCATTGGCATTTCAACCGGAAACTTTTTTGGCATGGTATTTATCCCGGAACGCTGCGCGCCATTAATCGGATATTAAACGGGACGAGTTGGGCATCGATCGCGGGTTTGATGACGGCAAGAGGAGAGACGCATCTTTTAATCCTTACGATTGGGGGAACGGTATTCCTCCTCTTTTCTTTTATAGGCGATGCCTTATTGCAAGCACAGACGACGAGCATTTCCAATAGTATTGGCGCTCAAAATGAGAGTATGATGCATCGAGCGTTCCGTTCAGGATCGCAACTTGCTCTCGTTGGCATTGCTTTGGCGGGGATTCCGCTTCTTTTTCTTCCGATTCAGACATATGATTATTTGTTTCCAACGATTGCTCTTGAGGAGGGGTTGGTCCGGAACGTGTTTTTCGGTTTATGGCTATGCTTGGGATTTCACATCTTTTCATCTGTTTTGACTGCCTATATTCTAGCTTTCAAGGATACAAAATTTTCCTGTTTTATGGGTGGGGTGAATTGGATCAACGGTTTTTTGCTCATGTTTGTTTTTTTGGAAAAGGTGGGGATTTCTGCCGATCAATTTTGGACTGCCTTGAGTTTGATGCATGGGAGTACACTGATTATCTATTACTTTCGTATGAAATGGTTGCAAGCAGCCGCTTATTCTTCTGCCATCACCATTCCGTCTATCAAGCTGGGAACGTCATCGAATTGACGAGGTGGAAACCCTTGGCTTTTAGCCATAGGGGGGAAACCTCGCTCCTTTTCTGCTGCTTTAATTCCTTTTGTGATGGATAATGCTCTACATGGAAACAAGAACTATTTGTTGCAAGCTTCTTAAGACCTCCTCTATCGCAGATGCTCTCAAAGAAACAAGTGAGCGTTTTTCCGATGCGTGCAACCATGTTCTTAAAATAGCTCTTGAAGAGAAAACACACAACGCTATCAAGCTGCATAAGCTTTGCTATACTCAGGATTGCGGGAGTGCTGGAAGAGGTCGCACCAAAAGGGATGATTGCCCACATTAAACATAATAAAAAAAAGATCATCGTCAAAGAATGGAAAAAGATAGCAGAGCAATTGTATGGCCGACTCTATAAGACGTGGATGTGATCCTAAAAGTTTCACCGTCCTTAGTCGAGAACAAAAGATCCACCGGCATTATTTTCTCGAAGCCTCCGCGGGAACGGGAAAAACGTTTGCCATTGAACATATTGCCGTCCGTTTGTTGGTCGAAGACGATCCGCTCCCTATCGAACAGATTCTCATTGTCACCTTCACTAAAGCGGCAACGCGCGACCTGCTGATCCGCATTCGGACAACGATCGAGCAGGCAATCGCCTGTTTAAGCGGCATTGGCGAAAGCGATTGCCCGGACTATTTGCTGCACATCTTGGAAAAAGGTGACAAAGCAGTCAAGCAATCAATACGCCGCCTTGAAAAAGCCCTGTTTTGCTTTGATCAAGCGCAGATTTTCACCATCCACAGCTTCTGCGCCCGACTCCTAACCGAAAACATTTTTGAAGGCAATGTCAGCCTCGATGCGATCAACCCCGACCGGCCTCTTTCCCATTCCACCCTTGTCCGCATCATCCATGACTGCTTTCGGACGAAAATCACCCCGGATCGATACAGCGAGGGGCAGCTTCGCGCCGTCCTCAAAGAGCATCAAGGGGAACGGGAAAATTTGGAACGGGCTCTTCTCCACGCTGCGGCCAAAGGGATCGACATCGAGCCCCCCCCATCGCTAACGACTCAATTGGCAACGCTGCAGGCGATCATGGCGTCGTTGAAAAAAGATCATGGGTTGTGCTCGGAAAGCATTCTTCAAGATATCGCATCCCGAGCAGGAAGCTATTCGGGTTTCCGCAACCGTCAGCGTCAAATCAAACCGGAGGTCATGGAACGCATCAACCACTGTGCACGTTTGTTTGACAAAGAGGAGTGGACAGTTGAGGATTTGGATTGGCTGATCGACGATCAATTGTTTATCATGAAAGCAGCGGTTCCCGATGATGCCGCTCTCGAAAATCTCTCTGCATTGGTCCATCCGATCGTCCCTTTTGCCCGCATGGCCTATGACTGCCAACAGCTGATGAAACAGCACCTGGACCAAGAAGAGGCCTTGGGTTTCGACGACATCCTTCGCACGACGCAAAAAGCGCTGGATAACCGGCAATTTTTAGACAATGTCCGCAAGCGCTATCGAGCGGTTATCGTAGACGAATTTCAAGATACAGACCCCCTTCAATGGGACATTTTTTCCCGGCTGTTCCCTCCTTCGGATAGCAGCTGGGGGCATCTTTATCTCGTTGGCGATCCCAAGCAGTCGATTTATGCTTTTCGTCAAGCCGATCTCTATACCTATCTTTCTGCTGCCGATCACATGGAGGGCGGCCATCGAGCTTCTCTCGATGTCAATTACCGCTCCCACCCCGCTCTCGTGCAAGCATTGAATGGATTGTTTCAAGACTTTTTCAGTTCTTTAGCATTGCCGCGCGAAAAGACAGCAATCCCCTATCGCAACGTAAAAAGCCCTCCCCATCTACCTGTCAAAGAACTTGGAGATGGAAAAGATCCCATCCACTTTTTTGTCGCCACCGACAATCAGGCTGCCCGTTTTCCCCTTGCCGAATTAGAAAAGCGTCAATTTTTCCCCTTCATCATTCAAGAGATCAGCCGACTGCACAAAGATGAAGGGGTAGCTTATGATGCTTGTGCGATTTTAGTCTCCGATCGCTATCAGGGAGCAAGGGTTGCTGAGTGTTTGCGTCAAGCCGGCATTCCGGCCAACATCCAGCGAAAAGAAAGCCTTGCCGACTCTCCTGCCCGCACTGCTTTAAGGGATGTGTTGGCGGCGACGCTGCACCCTCACCATGAAAGCTCTCTTAAAACGGCCTTAGGGGGGAAAATCATTCAATGGACCTGCCGCCAAGTCCGCGATTTGATCGGGTTGCAAACTGAGCCGCTTCGACAGTTCCACGCGTTAAAACACGTTCTCCTCACTGCAGGAATTGCCCCATTTTTCCAGGCCCTTTTGGAAAGTTGTTGGCACGAGGACGCCCTTACTGTTGCCGAATGCTTGCTTTCCGCTGAAGATGGGATCGAGTTCTTTTCCGACTTACAGCATATCATCGACATTCTCATCGCCCGGCACCCCCAGCCGTTTGCCTCTCCGGAATCTTTACTCTCTTTTCTCGATGAAGATATCAAACGTCTGTCGCTCAATGAAGACTCAATGACAAGGAAAATGTCCAATGTCTCGGAGGCGGGAGTGCATATTCTCACGATCCATGCGAGCAAGGGGCTGGAATACCCCATTGTCTTCGCCCTTGGGCTTGTAAAACGAACCCAGCCCCCGCCTCTACTGATTCCCTGCTTAAAGGAGGGACGCCGTGTGCTTGCCGCAACACCCCGCACACAATCCCTCCTCTATCAAGAGCATTGCAAGGAGGTCGATGCGGAAAAAATGCGGCAGCTGTATGTCGCCATGACGCGGGCGAAAATCCGCCTATACAATCCCGTTGCCGTTGTTCCGAAGGTAAAACAAGGGCCGTTAGGCTGCGCCTCTCCAATGGAGCTTTTTTTGAACAATCTTCCCGGAATCACAAACGGCAGTGTTGATCCGGCACTTGCGTTAAAAAGAAAGGGGGTGGCCGTCACCGCATTAGAGGAGAAACCCGAACCGGCAAGAAAGCCGCCGCCTCCTTTATTCATCAACCTCGTCCCTCCGCCAACAGTCAAGATTCCCGGTGCGGAAATGTTTGTCCATTCCTTTACCTCCCTATCTCAAAGAGTTCGTCTTTTTCGCGACAGGCTGGATCCTCCCAATGATTTTACTTCCGCAGTTAAGACCGCGCACACCCTTCCTGCCGGTAGTGAGACCGGGGTCCTTTTGCATAAATGTCTGGAGTGCCTTCCCCTTTCAATAGCGAAAACGATCCATGACCCCGCCGAATTGTCCTCCCACCTCGCCCCCTTCCTCATGGATACGGAATTGATGGAATGGTCCGACGTTGTCTGCGAGATCGTCTACAATGCCTTGAAAACCCCGTTGACATCCCAAGACTTCTGTCTTGCCGATCTTCATCCCGACCGATGCCTTCGCGAGACAGAATTTCTCTATCCTACTGAAGAGGAAGCAACTCCGGGATATTTAAAGGGGGTCATCGATCTTTTTTGCGAACATCGGGGAATCTATTACCTCATCGACTGGAAAAGCAACCGGCTAGGACCTGCCGATAGCGACTACCATCCCAAGCAATTGGAACGGGCGATGCACGAGCACCGGTATTTTTTGCAAGCAAAGATCTATGTGGACGCCATTAAGAGGTATCTCAGGCTTGTTGATGGACGACCCTTCACAGAAATATTTGGAGGAGTGTATTATGTTTTTCTTCGAGGAGTCAACAGAGCATATGGAAATCAGTACGGGATCTACAAAGCAAAAACGCAGCCAACTCCGGCTTCCTAGCAGCCGAGGGGAACCACCCGCCGTCCGTTGGCCTCGCCTGTTTCATGCGTTGCAAGAAGGCGTATTCTCCTACGTCGACGTGGCCTTGGCAGAAAAGCTGCTCAGCCACACCGACAATCCTTCGGAAGAGGCGGCAGGGTTTTTGTGCTATCTCTCCCGAGCAACAAGACAGGGGCATGTCTGCGTCAGCGTGGAGGGCAGCGACGTGGCTCCTCCTCCTTTCGACGAAGGAACCGCCGAAGTGCTCCAAGCCGCAGGACTCAGCGTGCCGCAAGGAGCAGCGGCGCTTCCGTTATCTTTAGTCACCGAGGTAGATAGATGGAGTGAACCCGTGCCGAGCACACCCCTTTGCCGCTGCGGCCATCGTTATTATTTTCAAAAATATTGGGTGGATGAATCGCTGTTTTTCAAACAGCTGAGCCGCTTACGCTCTTCCGAGCCCGCTCTGCCTCTCCGTGTCGACAAGAAGCAAATGGAGGGGTTGAATGCGGAGCAAATGCAGGCGGTTCATTGTTTCAGCAAAAACAGTTTGACGCTGATCTGCGGCGGCCCGGGGACGGGGAAAACCTATACTGCAGGGCAGCTCATCAAAATTTTTTGGGATTCGCTGAGCGCCGATCAGCGCAAGCGTTGCGAGATTGCCCTCGCAGCTCCAACAGGGAAAGCTGCAGCCAACCTACATAAAAGCTTGCACAATGCAATCGGATCGTTGAAAGAGTTCCCTGCGATTCAATCCAAAACACTGCATGCTTTAATGGGAAGGCAGACCGCAAAGCAACTCACTGCCGATCTCATCCTTGTTGATGAATGCTCGATGGTCGATCTCCACTTGATGGCTCAATTTCTATCCTCAATCAAGAAGGGAGCTAGAGTCGCCCTCATTGGCGATCCCTTTCAACTTCCCCCTGTGGAGGTCGGCGCCCCATTTGCCGATGTCGTATCAAGCGGGCATCCCTGCTTAGCCCAACATCTTGTGACAATCAACACCTGCGTACGTACAGAACGGCAAGAGTTGCTTGACTTTGCCAAAGCAATTCAAGAAGGGTGCGTGGAAAAAGTGTTCAATCTTCTCGCTTCTTCCGTTGACATTGAATTCCTAGATAACGAAAAAGATATCCTTTCCCGTGCTTTTTCCGCTTTTCCTTCTCCTAGCTTTTGCGGCCAAAACCCCAAAGGAATATTGGAGAGCTTTCATCACTTTCGCCTCTTGAGCCCTTTGAGAAAGGGGCCATTTGGCGTGGATAACATGAACCAACGATTATTGCAGCACATGAAGAAATGGATCAAGAAGGATCAGTGGTTAGCTCCGATCATGATCACCAGCAACAACTACGGGATGGAATTGTTCAACGGCGACGTTGGTGTCCTTGTTTGCTCCCCTTCCACAACACAAATCAATGACGATGAGTATGCTCTATTTCCAAGCCATAACAAAGGGGTGCGCAAAATCCCTGCCCGCGTACTCCCGGCATACGACTACGCTTACTGTCTTTCCGTACATAAGAGCCAGGGATGCGAGTTTGATAGCGTGTTGCTCCTTATGCCGGAAGGAAGCGAACATATTGGCAGGGAAGGGCTTTACACAGCAGCGACCCGTACGCGCAAGAAATTAGCGATTTGGGGAGACCGTGCGACCATTGCAAAAACGTTGGAGCGGAACTCCCGCAGGCAGTCAGGCGTTGCTCATCTTATAGCACTCTGACGCCATGGGCGAATTGCGATTTTGCGATTTCGGTTGATAATGCGCAGGTACTAGTTTCACCACTCATTTAAAGCATGGTTGTTAGTGTAAAACACAGAGATACAGAGAGCACAGAGAGAAAGGAC
>JBAUVX010000325.1:0-9893 GCA_049583465.1 Waddliaceae bacterium
TGAGGAAAAGTTGGTTGATGGCCTTCATCGAATCATAAACGGATTTTGAACTTAGAACTGCCCCCGTCCTTTCTCTCTGTGCTCTCTGTGTCTCTGTGTTTTACACTAACAACCATGCTTTAAATGAGTGGTGAAACTATACCTGCGCATTATCAACCGAAATCGCAAAATCGCAATTCGCCCATGGCGTAAGTGTAAGCGCTCAGTAACGCGATACCCCAACCCGATTACGGTGGGGGTTGAAATCACTTTTCCCTTGACAAAATAACATTTAGTATAATAAACTATTTTTTATGCTTGTAAGCAAGGGGATTAAAAATGCCGCAAAAAAGTCCAATTTATCGTGATTCGATGGCGCGCTGTGATTGGTATCACAATCCTTACAACTCGAGAATGCAAGCCCACCCCGCGTTAAAAAAGTACAGAGCAGCACAATATGAAAGGAGCCGAGACAGCCTTGAATCGGCACAAAATCGGCTGGAAAATAAAATTTTCATTAGATTTAAACATCAAATACAGGATCCGAATGGGCTGACAAAATTCATTTTCCAAGTGGGAAAATATACGTTTTTGAGTGTTGCCCTTCCTCTTTATTTCGTTGGCGTTAGTGTTCCAAAATGGCTTGCGGCTCAAGGAGTGCCTTACCTCAATGCATTCCTCAACAGAGGTTTCTCCTCAGCCAAGAATCAGTTTACAGCTATTGGTCATTGGTTTATCAACGGCATCAAATCGATGGCTAAAAAGATCACAAGCCCCATTCTCAATTTCATCCAATTACGGATTGAAAAGACCCGAGAACTCTTTGCTAAAGCGAGCAATAAGATCTTGCAGATCGTCGACTTTATGACTGCTCCTTTGCGCATGATCCGGCAAGCTTACGAGAGGATGATGGCAAAGCTAAAAGAAGCTGCAGAAAGCCTGCAATTCGTCAACGGGATGATAAAAAAAGCTCTGGTTGACTTTCCTAATGCCATCAAAAATCGATGTGCAAAGCTTTTGGAAAACATACAAGAGAAGGCGCACGCTTTTCGACACCAAATACAAGCCCTGATTGAACCCCTAGCGCAAAACGCGGCATCGGCTATTCACAACTTTATGGCAGAGAACCGAAAATTAGTAGAAAAAGTGTTAGAGCGCATCGTGCACAATCCCGTCGCACAAATAAAGAACATGGCAAGTCGAGTGAAAGAACGTATCGTAGAGCCTATGAAAAAAAGAGTTGCCCACTCCGTCCATTCCTTGTTGCATCCTTTTAGAAAGGGACGTGAATGGGTCGATCGCCATCTGAAGAGGGTCCGTGAAATAGGCGAAAAAACAAAAGAGAGAATCAAGGACCGGCGAGATAGCATAAAGAACGCGATGACCAACACGGCTGCTGCCTTCTTGCCAAAACCTGTGGTCTCTTTTTTTATTTCACTAGCTAAGCCTTTTTCAAAGGATCTAAAAAACAAGGAAAAAAGTAGGTTTTCTACAAGGGGATGGAAAAAGAAAATGCGACGGATGAAAGAAAAATTTAAAGAGCATTGCCGTTTCTTTCTGAATCAAGCAAAAAAATCGATGGCTCGTATTCGCCAAATTGTTCAACAAGCCCAAGCGCTGTTGATAGAATTCGCTAAAAAACTTTATCACGCTTTCAAGAAATTGGCACTTTTTGCGATCAGCGCCCTAACGGCGACGTTCTTACTCTTAAGGCTGATGCTTGCTTGGACCCGAGTCCTCTTACGTATTGGGATGCTGCTTGTTAAGGAGATGTCTTCCCAATTATTAACCTCGGCGAGCTCTCGCAGCCGGTGAGACGTTACCTCGATTTTGCAAAGTCGAGGTTACTCCAAGAGAGGCTCTAACCCTAAATTCTTGTACGCAGCAATTTTAATTGTGGATTGTTCGGTTTTTTCCTTGCTCGTTTCATCCAAGAGTTCATACACCCTTCCGCATTGCTCGTAAAGAGAACTGATTTCCGGACAGAGGTTCCACACGACTGCGGCGTTGTTGAGGTTCTTTTGCACCCTTGTCACCACAACCCTTGCTTCGCAAGGCTCTGACGCTCTGGTATGGGGAAGAAAACTTTCAGAAGGGATTTTCCACAATGCCTCATCAAGATACTTTTCCGCTTCTAGATTAGGAAGTGTAACCACCACCTTTTCTCCCTTTGCAAAATGTCGGTGTATGGTCGTATAAATACGCCATAGTTTGGTCTGATTGTCCGAAACTTTAAAAAAAATCACTTTCTGCCGGCACGCCGTTTCCATCATTTTGCTTCTCCTTCTTTCGATTAAAAATGACGCCGCAAGAGATGATCATCATAAGGGCTTCTTCTACACTCAAATCTAGATAGATGAGTTGATCCCGTTTTAACATCACATTAAAACCCATGATAGGATTTGGTGATGCCGGGAGAAAAACAGAAATCCACTTTTCGTCTTTCGAATCAGATAACTGAAGAAGGGACTCGCTCGTGATCATTCCAATGCTGAACACATTGGAATAGGGAAAAGGAGCAAGAACTGTTTGAGAAAAAGGCTCCCGTTTTTCAGCAAAAAGAATCTTTACAACATCTTGAGCAGCTTTATAGATTTTGTTCACAACAGGAATTTTATGGATGACAAAATCTCCCAGGCGAATCAAATAGCGGGTGATGACTATCTGTGTAAGGAATCCGACCAGTAGCGACAATCCAAAAAGGAAGACAAGAATAAGCAATTTACTAATGAGACGCAACACTTGTGAAGCACTGAGAAAAAGGATGGGCTTCCCAAGCAAACCATAATATTGCAGCACCTCTTCAACAAATTCTTGGAAAGGCTGCGTCAAAAGATTCACCAATAAAACAATGACCAAAATTGTGATCACCGTAGGCAAAAAGACAGCCAATCCTGTGAAGAAATATTTTTTCATTCACCGGATTCTTCTGATTCTTTCACTTTTTGAAAGGGAGTGAGTATCACCCCGCAAGAAATCACATATTTGAATGCATCTTCTACTGACATATCGAGATAAATCAAGTCTTTAGATCTGAAAATCATTAAAAATCCCGAGGTTGGATTGGGCGTTGTCGGCACAAAGACAGCAACGTGCTTTTCCCCTTTGAGGTTCTCGATTTGTGAAACATGCTCGCCGGTTAAAAGCCCCATGCTATAGGTTTGCGGATTGGGAAAAGGAGCGAGAACAACCTGCTTGAACGACTTTGTCGTAGAGGTAAAAATCGTTTGAATCACGTCCTGCGAGGTCTTATAAATCGAACGAACAAAAGGAATGCGATGAAAGACGTAGTCTCCAAGCCGGATAAAATAATGAACGACAACCCAACGTGTAAGCACCCCTAAAAGAACGGTAATAAAAAAGAGAAAAACCAAAATCAGAAGTTGACTGAAATACTGTTGGACTTGATTGGCACTGAGGAAAAGAAAGCCCTTTTGGAATAAATCGTATCTTTGTAGAAACCCACGAACGACCCCTACGAACGGCCCGGTGAACAGATTGATGAAAAACATCACAATAGCCAGAGTCAAGGCAAGGGGAAGTAAAATCACCAACCCCGTGACAAACGATTTTTTCATGTTTGTTCCATTCCTGATAAAAAATTGTTCGAAACTAAGAAGCGCCAAAGCAATGACGCATCAGGACCTGCATAGTCAATCCCTACCCGGGGTTTCGATTCGATATCTTGAGAGGGAATATCGACTTGGCGATCTTCAATCCAAATTGGCGGGCGGTCCAAGGCTAACCCGCTATGCGCCGTTCGGATTCCTAGGGCTTTTGTCAAGACTCCCGGTCCATTTAGACGATGTAATGCGGTCAATAGCTTATCTCCTTTGAAAGGGGCTAAAGCTCGAATCAAAATCGCATGGGGGATGTCAGCGGTATTGGTCACGACGTTAAAGAGATGATGGATGCCGTAGCAGAGATAAACATAACAGACTCCCCCCTTCCGGTACATAACCTGATTGCGCTTTGTTTTGCGATTGTTATAGGCATGGGAAGCACGATCTTCCGGCCCTCGATAAGCTTCTGTTTCCGTGATCATTCCCCCAATGGGTCCCTGTCCAAAATCGGCCATCAGAAATTTGCCTAAAAGATCTTGACCAAGCTGAACGACATCTTGCTGCCGATAAAATTCAAGAGGCAAGGTAGTCATCCCTGACCTCGACAATATAGCATTACGCCGCCCCTTCTTGCTAATTATAATTTTTTCTTTTTTTTCTTCACAAGCATCCATTTCACTTCTTGCATGATAAAATCGATGCTTTTGACCTTCACTTTGATCTTATCTCCGGCAAAATAGGAGGCATCATGATGCACGCCATGAAGAAGAGCCTTGGATTCATCGAATTCATAAAAATCATCATCTAATTCTGAAATATGGAGAAAACCTTCGAGCATCAATGCCAGCACTTCAAAGTATATCCCGAAATTTCTGACCCGGGTCACAACTGCTTCAAAGTGTCTGTCGGGCTCCTTTTGGATGAATTGACTCAGAAGCCTCAGCTTTTTAAGAATAACAACGCTATTTTCCGCTCGTTCACTAATGCGTTCTTGCTCCGAACAATGATGAGCAATGTTTTCAAGGTTCTCATATTCCGCATTGCTATCAAAGAGAATGCGGTGGATCACAAGATCAATATAACGGCGGATAGGACTGGTAAAATGGCAGTAGTGAGTCAAGCCGAGACCATAATGGCCGATATTATCGGGAGAGTACAACGCCATGCGCATCCGGCGAATATAGCTGACAGCTAAAAAATGACCAAAAGGAGTTTGAAGAGCTTCATCAAATAACCCTTGCAAATCCTTAGACGAGGGTTTCTCAGGGAGATGGAACCCATAGGCATGGGCAAGCATCACAAAATCTTTCATATTTTCTTCTGCCGGCTCTTCATGAACACGATAGGTGAGATCTTTACCCAATTGACTCAGATGGTGGGCAACAATTTCATTCGCTTTCAGCATGAACTCTTCCACAAGCTGGTGAGTGATGTCATAGGTCATCAACTCCGTGTTTGTCGGAATGCCCTCCTCATTGACGGTCACAACAAAATCCGGCAAGGCAAATTCGATACTTCCTCTTTCATAGCGTTTTTTCTTGAGGACCTTGCAAAAAGCCGTCATCAGCTTTAATATCTTTGCATGAGGACTGGCCATTTTTCCGTCGAGAATTTTCTTGGCCTCTCCATAGGTTAACCGTTTTTTGCTTTGAATGACGGCGCGGACAATCCGATAATTCAACAGTTCTCCTTCAGGGTCGAATTCCATCAATACCGATACGGTTAATCGATTGACCCGAGGACGTAAGCTGCACAGATTTTCAGAGAGGAGAGGGGGCAGCATTGGAAGGCAATGACCCGGGAAATAGGTGCTATTCCCCCGTGCTTTTGCCTCTTCATTAAGGGCCGTGTCGGGCCGGACAAAATGGGAAACATCGGCGATGTGAACGCCTAAATGATAATGGCCTTTGCGATCTTTTTTTAAACTCAATGCATCGTCGAAGTCTCTAGCTGTATCGGGATCAATCGTCACACACTCCCAATCCCTGAAATCTTCGCGTCGATGAATTTCACTCGTAGAAATTTTTGTTTCCAATTGGTGTACCTCATCGATCACGGAGCTGGGAAAATCAGCACGCAACCCATATTCTTCAATTGCCGCGGGAACATCGCAAGAGGGATCGGAAATATGACCGAGATAATGGGTCACACGGCAGGCTGTCTCTCGGTTTTTCGACCCCCAATCTAAAACTTCCATAATCACACGATCCCCAATGTGAAGAGGGACCCCTTCCTTGGTTTGAATGACTACCCTTTGCTCAGAGCCGAGGATGGGTGCGTAGGCCAAGACCTCCCCCTGCCATTCAATTTTTCGAATGATTCCTGCAAGGTGCGTCCGCCCGCGCTTGAGAATTGCGACGACCCTCCCTTCGGGACCTTTAGGAGAAGAGATAATGGGGTTCACTTCAACTTCTACTTTATCTCCGTCGACTGCGTTTTGTGTCAGATGCCTAGGGACAAAAATATCTTGGGAATAAAGAGAGGGTTGATCTGCTTTAAGGAAACCAAACCCCCGGGAATGTACTCTCAACACCCCGGAAACAGTGTCTAGGTTCGGGCTCTTGGGATAGTAGCGTCCTTTAAAAAATTTTGCGATGTCCTTATTCATTAACATTTTGAGGACATCGATAAACACAGCACGATGCTCAGAGTGGATATTGAGCCTTTTCATGAGCTCTTTGCGAGTAAGCGGAGAAAAGTTTTTCCCCAGCATGAACTCCTTTGTCATTCTAAGTAAATTTTTGAACAATTTCTTTGACGTTTTGTCTTTTTCCATTAGATTTTTACCGTGTGATTCCATTAGCAGGATTTTTGAAAAACTCGCGTTTTATTGGGTGATCGAGCATAATTTATCTCAATTATTCAGGACTTTCTATACATGCACCGGGGCAGCCGAAATGCCAACTCCCAAGTATAACAGAAGAAAGGTTTTTTATTATGAAGTATGACCATAAAAAAATCGAAGCGAAATGGCAAACATTTTGGGAAGAGCATAAAATCTTCCGAGCGAAACAGAATTCTTCTCAGCCAAAATATTATATATTGGACATGTTCCCCTACATTTCAGGCGCCGGACTCCATGTCGGACATGTTCTCGGGTATACTGCTACTGACATCGTCGCCCGCTATCAAAGGCAAAAAGGCTTCAATGTTCTTCACCCCATGGGATGGGACAGTTTCGGCCTGCCCGCAGAGCAGCACGCCATTCGTACAGGAGAACACCCCTCGATTACGACCGAAAAAAATATCGAGAATTTTCGCAAACAGTTAAAATCTCTTGGCTTTAGCTACGACTGGGACCGCGAATTTGGCACGCACGATCCCTCCTACTATAAGTGGACTCAGTGGATTTTTACCAAACTGTACGAGAAAGGGCTGGCTTACGAAACAGAAATGCCGGTCAATTATTGCCCTGCCTTAGGAACCGTTTTGGCCAACGAAGAGGTCGAGGAGGGCAAGTCCAAAGAGGGCGGGCATCCTGTGGAACGGCGCTACTTCAAACAGTGGGTGCTCAAAATTACCGCCTATGCAGAAAAATTGATCGATGACCTGGATGCTCTTGATTGGCCTGATAGTTTAAAGCGTCTGCAAATCAATTGGATAGGCAAAAGCGAAGGAGTGCAAGCCGACTTCCCCATTCAAGGGCAAAAAGAGACCATCTCCGTCTTCACAACCCGGCCGGATACCCTGTTTGGAGCTACGTATCTCGTCCTAGCACCGGAGCACCCCCTTGTCAAAACATTGACAACACCGGAGCATCACGACCGCGTCACTGATTACCGGAAGCAAGCAGCGGCAAAAAACGATTTGGATCGTACCGACCTTAGTAAAGAAAAAACAGGAGAATTTACCGGGTCTTACGCCGTTAATCCCGTCAATGATCAGGCCATTCCCATCTGGATTTCCGATTATGTTCTCATGGGATATGGAACCGGTGCGATCATGGCGGTGCCTGCCCATGACAGCCGTGACTTTGACTTTGCTAAGATCCACAATTTACCCATCGTTTCCGTCTTCGACCCTAATCTCGATGCCCATCCCGAGCTCATTCCTGAAGATAAAACTCATGAGCAAGTGCGCCAAGAGGCGATCGAGGGGAAAAGATGCTGGGAAAAAGATGGGACCTGTATCCACAGTGCCAATCCCGACATTTCCCTCAATGGGCTTTGTGTGAAAGAAGCGATCAAAACGATCACGCAATGGCTAGAGAAAGTTGGGTATGGAAAACAAACAGTGAACTATAAGCTGCGCGATTGGCTGTTTTCACGCCAACGTTATTGGGGGGAGCCCTTCCCTATTTTACATCTCCAAGATGGTACAAAACGAACCTTGGACCTGGACGAGCTGCCTCTTTGCCCTCCCGACTTGACCGACTTTAGGCCCAAAGGAGACGGCCAAAGCCCCTTGGCAAAGGTCGATAAGTGGATTAATATCACCGACCCGAAAACAGGACAGCGCGCTAGGAGGGAAACCCACACCATGCCGCAGTGGGCAGGATCCTGCTGGTATTATCTCAGATTTTGCGATCCCCGCAATTATTCTCAAGCGTGGAGTTCCGAAGCGGAAAAGTACTGGATGCCCGTTGATGTTTATGTTGGAGGGGTGGAACATGCCGTTCTTCACCTGCTCTATGCACGCTTTTGGCATAAGGTGTTGTATGATTGTGGTTTGGTTAGTACCTCCGAACCGTTTACAATGCTGCGGAATCAAGGACTGATTGTATCTCGTTCGTATAAAACAGATCGGAATATCTATGTTCCTCCTGAGAAGGTCAAAGAGAGTCATAAAAGATATTTTCATCGAGAAACAGGAGAAGAGCTCACGAGCCAAATTGAAAAAATGTCCAAATCAAAACTCAACGGGGTAGTTCCCGATGACATCATCGAAGAATTTGGTGCCGACGCCTTGCGGGTATATGAAATGTTTATGGGACCCTTGGATAAAGAAAAAATCTGGAATACCGATGCCGTTGGGGGCTGCCGCCGATTTCTCTCTCGCTTTTTCGAGCTAGCCTGCTCTCCCAAGATTTCCGATGAGGAAAATCCCGAAGCATTGAAGCTTGGCTATCGTCTCGTTGACGGAGCGGCAAAAGATATTGAAGCCATGCGATTTAATACAGCCATCGCGAAAATGATGGAGTTTATCAATGCATTCACGAAACTCTCTTCCTATCCACGGCGTGTCATCATCATGGCGACGCAGGTCCTCATGCCTTTTGCACCGCACCTTGCTGAAGAGATTTGGGAAATATTGGGGTGTAAAGAGCCCTTGGCCCGCCACCCCTATCCGGAGGTCGACACAGCCTTTCTCGAAGAAGATCGGATTACCTATATCATTCAGGTCAACGGAAAGTTGCGAGGAAAGCTGGAGCTGCCTAAAGGACTGACAAAGGAGGAAATTCTGGAGCATGCGAGAAAAGATGTCAATGTGGCTCGATTTATTGATGGAAAGGAATTCCGTCAAGTCGTCTACGTGCCCAATAAATTGCTCAACTTGGTGATTTAGAGGGTGTGCTCAAAAATGCCGAATAAACGGATTCAAGCTCCCTCTCTCCAACCTTTTTAAAGGTATGATACTCGCTAAGATCTCTGTAGGTTTTTTCCCCTTCAAGACGAGCAATTTGCGTTAGCAGGCCATTTAAAGCTTTCTTACAGAAATGTACATTGCCGCTTACATGGTAAGCTGCGCCGCAAACCAAACCAATCCCGAATACAACGGATGTTTTCGCTACGATTTTTCTATTTGCTGACCGTTTTATTGACAAGCATCGCTTCAAGGCAAAGAGTTTAACTCTCATTTGCTTCTTTTTTTGGAGATCCGCCTCTTCTTGATAATTCTTTAGCTCCCCTTCCATAAATCGTTGAATCTCTTCTTTAGAAGCTATGCTTGCATTTCTGAATTGTAGACAATGAGCTAACTCAGAAATGTTGTTTGAAGCCGTTGAAAGTATTGCCTCATTCAGCAATTCGAGGCCTAGCTCAGACGTTCTATTCTCTAAGGATGTTTGTTTTTGCCCATCCTCTCCGGCAGGGCTTCGCCTGAATGCCTCCAATCCTTCAGCAGATTGAATCAACTGCGTAACCTCTTGGAAAAAAAGTGACGATAACATGCGATGACTGATTGCTCCTGAGCTTATAGGACCAGAGCAGTTACAATAACATTGATAATATTTTTTGAAAGATATTTTTTAAGCCCCCGGGTGCGAATATCCCTTTTATTTAGTTGAGTTAACCCCATGGGCGAATTGTTAATGCGTTATGAGACCTTCAAACTGTAAAGGCTCGTTGCCTAATTCCATATTCAGTTTGACACACACCGTATGAGCTAGCAATTTTCTCCAAAATCGAGAAG
>JBAUVX010000326.1:0-8116 GCA_049583465.1 Waddliaceae bacterium
CTTCTCGATTTTGGAGAAAATTGCTAGCTCATACGGTGTGTGTCAAACTGAATATGGAATTAGGCAACGAGCCTTTACAGTTTGAAGGTCTCATAACGCATTAACAATTCGCCCATGGGGTTAACTACTTTTTCCGGTTTTGTTGTCTAGCGTTTAGGGTCCACTTCACTCCTGTCATGAGACCATTGTTTTCTTTCATTGTGAAAAAAAACATTTATGCTATGATCATCTCGACTTTGCAAAATTTTTGAACTCAGTCCAGAATTTTTCCAGCATCTTTGTCCAAAAATTGTCAAGATAATGCTTCGCGTATAAGGGGATAATCATGAGTGTCGCTGCTGTTGAACCGACTGCTCAAGGTGTTGTCAATGTTCAAAAAGTGCAAAAGATTGTGATGGAATCAACCTTGCGAGTCATAGATGTGATGGTCCAGATTTTTCCAAAAGATCCAGAATCAAAACCCGACTTCAAGGAATTAGC
Source organism: Waddliaceae bacterium (assembly GCA_049583465.1). Taxonomy (GTDB): domain Bacteria; phylum Chlamydiota; class Chlamydiia; order Chlamydiales; family Waddliaceae; genus JBAUVX01. Next base: position 481 of record JBAUVX010000326.1, read on the forward strand.
AGAAAAGGAAATCAATCAAAACCTTGACGGAGAACTGGCTAATTTAAGTAGCAGAATGACTAGGGCTTACAATACACTGTATGAGGCGTCTCTAGTGTGCATACAACTAAAATCTCAAAATATTCTCTTACCATTGTTAGAAAAAATCAAAACCGAAACGGGCGATCAAGATGCCGACCGAAAGTTACTGGGTTCTTTTGTATTGTCGGAAACACAGGCCATGGCGGACAAACTTGACAACGAAACTCCCGGAGCTTCTCTTGAAGACATCGTCATCAATTGGGAGAGTTAGGGGAGAATCTGTTACAATCTACCCGCCGTTAAACAAATTCAGGAAAGATGGCATCATCCTTTGCAAAGAAACATGTGATTGCAATTAGCGACTTTACAAAAGACGATCTTCTCCATCTTTTAGACAAAGCAACGGAATTAAAGGAGAGGCAACAGCCCCATCTCTTACAAGGGAGGATTTTGGGAAGCTGTTTCTTTGAGCCCTCGACGCGGACGCGCCTTTCTTTTGAGGCTGCCATGCACCGATTAGGCGGCTCTGTCATCGGATTCTCCAATGTCGAAGATACATCGGTGAAAAAAGGAGAGAGTTTTCACGATACCATGAAGATCGTGAGCCGCTTAGCCGATGTCATCGTCCTTCGCCACCCCCTGGAGGGCGCCCCTCAGCTAGCTGCAGATGCCATCGAAATCCCCGTCATTAACGCAGGAGATGGGGCAAATGAACACCCTACGCAAGCTTTTCTCGATCTGTTTACCATCCGCGAGTGCCAGGGGACGCTTGATCATCTGCACATCGCCATGGTCGGCGACCTCAAATACGGCAGGACAGCCCACTCTCTTGCTCATGGACTCATCCCCTTTCAAAGCCGCTTGTATTTTATCTCTCATCCCTCGCTGGAAATGCCCAAATCGATTTGCGATAAACTCAGAGAAAAAGGGGTAAAATTCTCTTTTCACTCATCTCTCGAGGAAATTATTCACAAATTAGACATCGTGTACATGACCCGCACGCAGGGGGAAAGACTGTGTCATTGCCTGCCTAGCGACTTGCCTAAAGAGCCATTGATTTTGAAGCCCTCCCATTTTTGCAACGTGAAAAATACTTTAAAAATCCTCCACCCCCTTCCTCGAACCGTTGAAATCGATGTCGCCATCGACAAGACCCCTTATGCCCACTACTTTCAACAAGCAGAAAATGGGCTCTACATCCGCCAAGCACTGCTCGGATTAGTGTTAGGAGTATTATCATGATTGGAGAGACAAACGCCTTGCCCGTCGCTGCGATTCAAAAGGGGACGGTCATTGATCATATCAAGATAGGAGCGGCTTTACCCATTGTCAAGTTTCTTAAACTCGCTCAACACAAAAAACCGGTCACACTGGGCCTCAACCTTCCCAGCCAACTGTTGGGAGCCAAAGATCTGATCAAAGTCGTCGGTTACGAACTCAGCCCCCAAGAACGGGATTGCATCGCCATCTTTTCTCCAAAAGTGACGATCAATATGATCGAAGACTTTACAGTCGTTGAGAAGTTCGCTCCAAAAGTCCCCGAAACTGTTGAAGGAATCATCCAGTGTCCCAACTCAAGATGCATTTCCAACCACCAAAAACACATAAAAAGTTTTTTAACTGTCCACCATCGAATCAAACACCAAATTCAACTGCAGTGCCGCTTCTGCCGGCAATCTTTTAACGCGGGTTTTGGAACGGATTTTCAGCCATTTTTTCCTCTGTTGAATCTTCCCATCGCAGGGAATAGATGCTGACGATAAAAAACATCAAAACTCTAGCGGGCAAAGTCCAGGACTGGACCATTCCCTCCGATTGCAACGATATCCTCGACGCTAAGGGGGAGTTGACGATGCTGCCGGCGCTTGTCGATGGCCATGTGCATTTTCGGACACCCGGACTGGAGTACAAGGAAGACTGGATAACAGGAGCAAGAGCTGCCATTGCCGGCGGGGTGACGACGGTACTTGATATGCCCAACCATCTCCCCCCCTGCACCGATTTCTCTACGCTTCAATCTAAGAAAAAACTCATTAAAGAGCAGCTGTCGAAAGAAGGGATCCCTTTGCGCTATCACCTCTATCTTGGAGCGGAGATCAACACGATTGCGAATGCGGGCCAGCTGCAAAAAGACATTATCGGCATCAAGGTGTTTATGGGTTCGACGACAGGAGAGCTGTTGATGGATGACCCGAATGCCTTGCATCGAGTGTTTCAACTTGCGGCGCAAAAGAATCTCCTTGTTTCTGTCCATGCTGAAGACGAAAGCCTCATGCGGAAGAACAAAGAACAGAATGCAGGCAGAAAGGCCAATCCCTCCCTGCACTCCATCATCAGAGATCGGTCTTGCGCCATTCATGCCGCAAAGCAGGCGATCCAGCTTGCAGAAAAATACAGTACACCGTTGATGATTCTTCATGTGAGCACAAAGGAAGAGGCGAGCGAAATTCGAAAAGCGAAAGCTAGAGGCGTTCTGGTCTATGCGGAAGCTGCCCCTCACCATCTTTTTCTGACGGAGAGCGACTACGCTGAATGGGGAACTTTCGTTCAAGTGAATCCCCCTTTACGGACACAAAAGGATCAGGATGCTTTGTGGGAAGCCATTCACGATCGAACGATAGATACCATAGGCTCCGATCATGCCCCTCATACCCGCGAAGAAAAGCAACTGCCCTATGGTCAAGCACCCTCAGGGATTCCGGGCATTGAGACCATGCTTCCCCTTCTCCTTAACGCGAGAAAGGAGCAAAAAATTTCTTTAGAGCAAATTGTCTCCTTGACACGCATCAATCCGGAATGTATCTTTCGTCTTCCGAGAAACAAAGATGTCGTTCTCGTTGATCTAGAGAGGAAAAAAGCAGTGTGCGACAAAGAGTTGCAAACAAAATGCGGTTGGTCTCCCTACGCGGGGAGGGTTCTCACCGGCTGGCCCGTCTATACAATCGTTCAAGGAAAGGTGTTCAAAGTTGGTTGATCAACCCTCGCATGTTTCTCCCGCTTGCCTCCAGCCTTCAAGACCAAAGGCAAAGATCCCGGAATGGAAAGCACAATCGACTCCCATCTATCAAATCGATAAAACCTATCGCGAAAATGCCGACGAAGGTCCCCTATTCCAAGGGGAAATTCCCCCACGCCCCTTACTTCCCAAGCAATTGCGGACAAACTTTCTCGGCTTTTCCATTTCCTCTCCCATTGGCGTTCCTGCGGGGCCTTTGTTGAATGCCAAATGGATCGGATTTGCCGCCCGTCTTGGCTTTGACGTCGTCACCTATAAAACGATCAGATCGCATGAACATCCGAGTCATCCCCTTCCCAACGTCATTCCCGTGCAGACCCTGCCGACACACGCTCAGCCCTTGGAAAACCCTCTTCATTCTCTTGAACACTTAGGGATTACCAACTCCTTTGGCAATCCCTCTGCTTCCCAACAGTTTCTCCGGCACGACATCCCCAAAGCCAAGGATCAGCTCCAAGAGGGGCAGGTGTTGATTGTCTCCGTTTTTGGAACCGCGCGGGGGAAAGTATCGCTTGTCGAGGATTATGCAAGGACAGCTCTTTTTGCCAAAGACTGCGGCGCTCATATTATTGAGGCCAATTATTCCTGTCCAAATGTTTCCGAGAAGGGAGGAAGCCTCTACTCGAATCCGGAGATGGTCTATACGTTGACCTCATCCATTGCCAAAGCACTGAAGAGCACCCCGCTGATCATCAAAATGGGAGCTTTTCCCAACGATGCGCTCATGAGGGAAAGCATCATTGCCGCCGGCCGAGGAGGAGCTCGGGCCATTTGCGGCTTAAACACAGTCAGCATGAAGATCCTCGATCGCTCCGGGAAGCCGGCATTAGGTCCTGAACGCATCGCATCGGGAGTATGTGGAGGACCCATCCGAGAAGCGGCAATTCACTTCACCCGGCAAAGTCGAAAAATTATCGACAAGGAAAAACTGGACATGCAACTCTTAGCGACCGGCGGAATCACCTTGCCGCATCATTTCCAAACGTTTCTTCAAGCCGGAGCAGATATTGCCATGACAACGACCGGGATGATGTGGGATCCCTATCTCGCTATGCGTTACCACGGGAGCAACCATGCTGATCGAACAACTTTATGATATCTGCCAAAGGAAATTGGTGAATGATCCCCGATGGATTCACTTTATCCCCGGCGTCAAACTCAATGAAAGCAATGATGCATTGGGTCAGCAATATATCACCTCCGATATCGCCATTTCCCAAAGGGGATGCGACGTCATTCTCGTGGGCCGTGGAATTACCCAAGCTAAAGATCCCCTAGCCGAGGCAGTCCGATATCGTGAAGCCGGGATGAGGGCTTTGCAAGGAAAACATTATGCAAACGAACGTTAATGTCTGGGCAATCGCCGATCTGCATCTTTCTTTCGGCATTCCCAATAAAGAGATGGATGTTTTTGGAGAAAACTGGGTGAACTGGACAGAAAAGATCGCGGCAAATTGGCGATCTTCCGTCCACCCGGATGATTTAGTTCTCATCGCCGGCGACATTTCTTGGGCCATGAAGCCGGAAAACGCTCTGCCCGACCTAAAATGGATTGACCAACTGCCCGGGACAAAACTCATCATCCGCGGCAACCATGACTATTGGTGGTCCTCAAAACGTCAAGTGGAAAACGTGTTGCCCCCATCCATCCGCTTGATTCAAAATAATGCCTTTCACTGGAAACATTTCAGCATTGGAGGGGCTCGTCTTTGGGACACCCCCGACTACCACTTCGAAGGGTATATTGAAGTGAAAGGAGATCGGCAAGAGCGGGACTTAATCGAGTATGAAAAAGACGAGGGAAAAATGGAAAAAATTTTCCAACGAGAGCTCAATAGACTCGAGATGAGCCTCAAGCTCTTGGATCCGGCTGCAGATTGCCGCATTGCCATGTGCCATTACCCCCCTCTCAGCGCCGACCTAAGCGACTCCCGGGCTTCTGCTCTCTTAGAAAAATACCATGTGAACATCTGCGTCTTCGGCCACTTGCACAACGTCAAAAAAGAGATCGCCCCCCTTTTTGGAGAAAAAAACGGCATTGCCTATTTCCTCACCTCTTGTGACTACCTTAACTTCAAACCATTAAATCTTTTCAGCTGAAGAATGGGCATAAGAGCTTTTAACCTCCTCGCCCCTCCATTCGATCTCTTTGTAGTCAATGTCTTTTAGATTCGCCATATACTCTTCGTAAGCCTCCTGTGTGACGACTTCTTGAGGCAAATAGGCATAACCTAAATCCTCGGCATTCTTTGTCGGATCATTTTTAAAAACAAAGGAAACGCCAACATAGGAATCCCAATTTTTTTCAAGCCAGTCGAGGATTTGAGGAACTTCCGAAGGATCATAAGAAATTGTGCACGACACATTTTGCTCGCTCCACGTCTCTTGCAATAAGCGATACCACTCTAATTGATCTAACGCCGTATCCGCATTGACCTCAATGTCTTCAATTTTACCGTTGCTGCGAGTCACCGCTTTTCTCACGAAAGGGACATTTTCGTGCTTAACGGGAAACTTGACCAGCACAGATTCCGCTTCATACGGCTTTTCGATTACAGAATATCCCCCTCCACGAAATTTAGCGACGAGAGGGTCATGTTTAGAATACTCGACCGTATCGAATAGATATTTTCCCAAAGGCATCTGCACACCCTCTGAAACCTCCCCCCATTCCTTCGTTCCCATGATTTTACTCAGCGCTCCGCCGAGCTTAATGCACGTCACATTCTTCGGTAAAGGAGAATTCAATTCATTGGCCATGCTGTAAGCTGCGCTGACTGTGATGTTGCGCATCCGCTTATAGTCATAGGAGGTCAGATCGGAGCGGGCGCGAATTCCGGAGAGTCCTACTCCGCACAAATGGAGAAAGGCATTGTTGAGATGCCAAGACTCTTGTAAAATTTCATCTCGAAGATCCACCATTGTCTGACGATAATTCATTCTCCCGACTAAATAGAGGGCACGCTCCAGGCCGACTTTGTCTCCTTTGAATGAGGCAATATTGACTTCTGCTAAATGACAGAGGCTTTTATTGCCAAGAAGAATTTCGGTAAATGGATTGCAGCCTTTAAACCAAGGAGCGCGCCGTTCCGCCTCTTCAGCATTGATGATTCCCGGCTCCGATCCTCCTGCATCGAGCATGATGGCAAAAACTTCTTCTAATTCCTCCCTCGTCGGCTTGTTTCGAAATAGCAGGCTGTTGTTCGACTGCTGCCGATGGGTATGCCCCTTTAGCCACCATTCTTTCTTTGCTAATGCAAACTCCCTCCACTCAGGCTGTCCATACTCAAACAAAGCCGCCTGTGCAGCCCTTTGACCTGAAAGAGCCGTCCCGAACCAGTTGACAATGTCTAAAATATCCATGCGGGTTAGAAGCTGATCGGCACGATTCGAAAGAATCTGAGCAATGGCTTGAAAGGCTTTTCCCATCGGCTCATCTCCCGACGTTAGCCACCCATATTCTCCGATTTGCATTCCTTCAGGCCGTATTTCGGAAAAATCGAGAACGAGAACTTTAGCCGGAAACTTTCCCGCCACTAATTTACCTACCGCTTTTGCTAGGGCAATCGCGGAATCTCCCACTTTTATCGACCATGTTTGCGTTTTGGGATCGAAAGTTTCCACATTGTGTTTTTCTCCCCCTTTGGAGGTGCGGTGGGATCGGACCACCTGTATGTCCTTAAGCGGCTGCCGAAATCCGTTCAATGTTCCGGTGACAGGCTTGAAACCCACTCCACAGCCTTGCAATAACAACCACGACACATCGACAACGTCGTAGATTGTTTCAATATGGGTAAAAGAGCAGCTGAACATGCTCGATTCACGCTGCCGGCTCAACTCCGTTCCTCCTAGCCAAAGTGTTCGACCTCCCGGAGCTAGCCGCCTATCCAAGATCAAACGACGGCATTCTTCTAATTCAAGATTTTCACAATCGTCAAGGACACGCCCTAGAGCACGTTCCCAAAGCCACCGTTGATAGGCGATCACTCGCGCCGCAACATGTTCCCAGCTTTCTAAAGCCGTGTCTTCTTCTGAATGAGGACGGCAATAGGCACGCAGGGCTGTTGCCATCGCTCGTGTAGTCGGTGTTGACATTATCTTCTCCCTCCATTAAAATCCTTGGAAATTCATGCCCAAACACGTGTAAAAGTTGAGTGTTTGTTCAGCAAAATATCCATTCTTGGCCGTGTTTTTGGCATATAAAGACAAGATGTAGTCGTAACCCTATTTAAAAGTCAAGTTTCAACCCGAGTTTTTAGCCAAATTTTCGACACTGCCGCTAGAGATGAAAAGATGTATTTTCAGAATTTTTTGAGCCCGATCTTGACCCTGAAGTTCTGACAGATTGCGGTCAAGGAGAGCTTCGGACTCGCTGGAGAGAAGGGGCTCTTCAGCAGGATCGAGGTTATTCCCTATCCGGCCCTGTTGCCCAAAAAATTACCATCACAGAGCCGCAGAGATAAAAACTCAAGCAGCTATTCCCGCTAAAATTTTAAATTACTAGTTAACGCCATGGGCGAATTGCGATTTTGCGATTTCGGTTGATAATGCGCAGGTACTAGTTTCACCACTCATTTAAAGCATGGTTGTTAGTGTAAA